>JAUYFR010000361.1 GCA_030690855.1 Gallionellaceae bacterium | reverse complement strand
TTCGCTAAAGGAAATATTGTGGCTCGGCAAGGTGATGACCGCTCACATTGGCTTTACATCATTATTAAGGGTGAGGCCGAAGTCTATTTGGAAGTGGCTCAAGGTGAGCGACGTGTACTCAGTACATTAGGCACGGGGGATTTCTTCGGTGAGATGGGCTTAATGACGGGAGCGCCTCGTTCGGCTTCTGTTATCGCTAAATCAAACGTTGAATGTTATCGCCTTGATAAGGAGGCTTTCGAAGAAGTGATGCAGGCTCGTCCAGCGATCGCAGAAGAGATATCACATATTCTGGTGAAGCGGCGTGCTGAGTTGGAAACAGCATTGCAAGATATTGATGCACAATTAGTGCAAAAAGATCGAACCACACAACGTAATGAAATTTTATCGACGATAAAACGCTTTTTCTCAATATAGCGGCGCTTGTTGTATCATTGCCCCCGATTTAATAAACATAGGCGAAGAAACCTACCCATGAAAGTCACATTCCTAGATTTTGAGCAGTCTGTTTCTGAATTAGAAAACAAGATCGAGCAATTGCGTTACGTTCAGGATGATTCCGCGCTGGACATTTCCGACGAGATTGCTCGTCTTAGCAAAAAGAGCCAAGCGCTTACCAAAGAAATATATGGCAAGCTGACACCGTGGCAAATATCACAGGTTTCACGTCATCCGCAACGTCCATATACTCTTGATTATATTGAGAATTTGTTTACTGACTTCGAAGAGCTACATGGTGATCGCAACTTCGCAGATGATGCAGCGATAGTGGGCGGCTTGGCGCGCTTCAATGGTCAAAGCGTAATGGTGATTGGTCATCAAAAGGGCCGCGATACCAAAGAGCGCCAATATCGTAACTTCGGTATGCCTCGTCCAGAGGGGTATCGAAAGGCAATGCGTTTGATGCGCTTGGCGGAAAAATTTGGCATTCCGATCATGACTTTTATCGACACTCCAGGGGCGTATCCGGGTGTGGGGGCAGAAGAGCGTGGTCAGTCGGAAGCGATCGGTAAAAATCTGTATGTGATGGCTGAACTCCGTGTGCCGATTATCTGCACTATCATTGGTGAGGGTGGCTCTGGGGGTGCGTTGGCGATTGCGGTGGGTGATGCGATGTTGATGTTGCAGTACGCCACTTACTCGGTGATCTCTCCCGAAGGCTGTGCTTCTATCTTGTGGAAGAGCGCAGATAAAGCACCTGATGCGGCTGAAACCTTAGGGATTACGGCGACGCGTTTAAAAACACTGGGCTTGGTCGATAAAATTAATAGCGAGCCATTGGGTGGTGCGCATCGCGACTATCCAGCGATGATGCAGGTGATGCGTAAAGCATTGCAAGAATCATTGAAGCAAGTGACCGCCATGAAAACGGATGAAATGCTACAAACGCGCTTCAATCGTCTAATGAGCTATGGCAAATTCAAGGAAGTTGAACTGTAATCTAATAGAGCGCGTCGCTGACGCGCTCTTTCCTGTTGTTCCTGAAGATAGCGGCATTGTTGTGGGGTTGAGTGGCGGTCTCGATTCTGTTGTGTTGCTACATCTACTTCATGCAATCGCTCCCCGTTTTTCTTGGAAACTCTCTGCGCAACATGTGCATCACGGCATTAGTGCCAATGCAGATACGTGGGCGAATTTTTGTACTACCCTCTGCTCGGATTGGGGAATCCCGCTGAAGGTGGAGCGGATCAACATTACGCCTTTGCGTGCAGAACACGGTATTGAGGCTGCTGCACGCAAACTGCGCTACGCTACTTTTGCAAAATCGAATGCAGAGTTTATTGCACTTGCTCACCATATCGATGATCAAGTGGAAACGCTGTGTTTACAACTGCTTCGTGGCGCGGGAGTGCGCGGTGCGGCGGCAATGCCTTTGCTGAAATTGGCTGATCACACATTGCCTTCTGTCTTGCGCCCGTTGTTAGATATCCAACGTAGCGAGTTATTGGAATATGCCGAGCAGAATTCGTTGCAATGGATCGAAGATGAAAGCAATGCAGACGAGCGCTATTCCCGCAACTTTTTACGACATCAAATTTTGCCGTTGCTGGAGCAAAAATTCCCTGCTTATAGGCAAACTTTAGCGCGTAGTACGAGCCATTTTGCTGAGGCTTCGGAGTTGCTAGACGACTTGGCAGCCATTGATGCAAGCTGCGCTGTGGTGGCTGATCACCTAAACCTCGGCGCAATAAATGCACTGAGCACTTCAAGGGCTAAAAATTTGTTGCGTCATTTTATTGGCCTGCAACATGCGCCATGCCCAGATGCCACTCGCTTGCACGAAATGCTTCGCCAGCTTAAAAATGTACGAGCGGATGCGCAAATCAGCATTGCTTGGTGTGGGTGGGCGTTACATTGCTATCGGGGAAAAATTTATGTGATTAAGGAGATTTCTCTTCCTGTTGCTTTTGAGGCGAAATGGTCGGGAGAGAGATCGATTGAATTGCCGCAACTACACGGCGCGCTACATTTTGAGTTGCTCACCGGCTCCGGCTTGTCACTAGAGAAAATTCATCCACACGGAATATTAATTCGTACACGACAAGGAGGCGAAACAATTCAAGTTCAAATGGGAGGCCACCATCGCACACTTAAAAATATTTTTCAGGAAAAAAACATTCCACCTTGGCAGCGAAACCTCATTCCCTTCTTGTTTTGTGACGATAGTTTAATCTGTGTGCCGGGAGTGGCAAGCGCAGGAAATTTTCAGGCAAAAGTAAATGAGCAGGGGCTGTTGGTAAGCTGGCAAAAATTCCACTATGATGCGTAAAAATAAGCCGTTCAATAAAGTTTCTGTAGCTTAACTTAGGGAGAAAAAGCAATGAAGAACGTAAACGCATTATTGGGTATGTTGCTGTTGTCGCTGTCTGCCACTATTTACGCAGATCCTATTGTTATTAAATTTAGCCACGTTGTTGCGGCGAGTACGCCTAAGGGAAAAGCGTCGGAATTTTTTGCCAAGCGGGCTGCTGAGTTGACCAAAGATAAAGTGAAAGTTGAGGTCTATCCCAATAGCGCACTTTACAAAGACAAAGAAGAAATGGAAGCGCTACAAATTGGTGCCGTACAAATGTTAGCGCCGTCACTGGCTAAATTTGGCCCACTGGGCGTTAAAGAATTTGAAGTGTTTGACTTCCCATTTATCTTTGACGATACCGCAGATTTACATAAGGTGACTCAGGGGCCCATTGGTGCGTCGCTATTGGCTAAGTTGGAGCCAAGAAAGATCAAGGGATTGGCTTTCTGGGATAACGGCTTTAAATCATTTTCTGCTAACACAGTCATTAAGACCCCTGCGGATTTGAAGGGTAAAAAGATGCGCATTCAGTCTTCTAAAGTTTTGGAAGAGGAAATTCGTTCTTTAGGTGGCTTGCCGCAAGTGATCGCGTTTGGTGAGGTATATCAGTCGCTTTCTACCGGTGTGGTAGATGGCACTGAAAATCCGATTTCTAACTTCTACTCACAGAAAATGCATGAAGTGCAGAAGCATTTGACACTAACTAACCACGGTTATCTTGGCTATGCCGTTATTGTGAACAAATCCTTCTGGGAAGCTTTGCCTGCGGATGTACGAGGTCAACTTGAGCAAGCAATGAAAGAGGCAACTATTTACGCCAATAAAATCGCTCAAGATGAAAATGACTCAGCCCTTGAGGGCGTGAAAAAGAGCGGCAAGACAACCGTCTATGCGCCGACTAAAGAAGAGCGTATGGCCTTCAAAAAAGCATTGGCGCCTGTTCACGGCAAAATGGCTGATCGTGTAGGTAGCGATCTCCTGCAATCGATCTACAAAGAGACGGGTTACGATCCAAGCAAGATGTAATTCTTCACATTACGCCGACACTTAGATGTCGGCGTATTTTTTTGTGGCTTTCGAGTTTTTTCTATTGCGAGGGGTCTCTCGTGAAATATCTTAATCATCTTGAAGAGTGGATTATTTCCCTTCTTATTGCCGGGGCGACACTGATTATTTTTGTTGCCGTTGTACATCGCTACGCTGCGAGTTCGAATATTCCTGTCATACAAGATTGGCTGCTCAGTATCAACATGACTTGGGCGCAAGAATTGACCATCATTATGTTCGTTTGGATGGCTAAATTTGGAGCAGCGTATGGCGTGCGCACAGGTATTCACGTTGGAGTTGATGTCCTTATCAACCGGCTAGATTCAAAAATGCGCTCAAAATTTATTATTTTTGGATTGCTTGCAGGCGTTACTTTTACCTGCATTGTTGCAATGTTAGGTGCTT
>JAUYFR010000360.1 GCA_030690855.1 Gallionellaceae bacterium | reverse complement strand
AGGCGGCATGAATACGCAGACGTGTTTTATCCGTAAGCCCAAGCTTAGCCAGCTCGGCTTCGATAGTATCTGGCAAACCAACCAGAACCACAGAGTCCTCCGGATGTTTTTTTAGATAAGCGACTGCCGCGGGCACCGTAACTTTGGTCCCGTGGTCGCCGCCCATGGCATCAATTGCTATCGTGACATCCACTGGGCGATCCTCACAAACGAGAAATTGACAGAAATTTAATTCCCGTAGATTCGGGAACCTTTCTACAAGCTTTAAAGACGTTTATTCGCCTTTAGTTTTAACAACCTTCTTGCCGCGATAGTAACCGCTAGGGCTAATATGGTGACGCAAATGAATTTCGCCAGTTGACGGTTCAACTGCCAATGTAGGCGCTGTCAAAAAGTCGTGCGCACGGTGCATGCCACGCTTGGATGGGGATTTTTTATTCTGCTGAACTGCCATGATTACTACTCCTCAAAAAAACCAATTACTACTTCATCTTTAAACCAGCCAATATCGCAAATGGATTGGCTGATTGCTGTAAATTCTCAATTAAGGCACGGCAAGTACCTTCTGGATGTTTCGGCGCAAAAGGCAATCCCAATAACACCTCATCCTCAATTAGCTCTAAAACATCAAACTGAGGCTTTGCTTCAATGCCATCTATCGAGTCATCGCCATCGAGCGCATCCAACTCCGCCGCAGTCACTAAGCGAAGCCGCGAAGTTACATTTATTGAATAGATAAAATCACCCATACAACGCTGACAACGTAAATGACAGTCGCCTTTCAACGTCAACGACAACACACAGTGGTCACCTTCCACCACTCCACTCAACTTATAAGTCAGAAGAGTATCGCCGCGAGTGAGCATTTCGCCCAACCTAGGCAAGGCCGTCATCTGTATTTCACCGCATAGTTCCCTGCCATTACGGGCAAAATCTATACTGTCTATTAAAGGCCGTGCAAACATGAGGCGCGCATGATATATATTCAGCCTCACTCTGTCAAAGCCACCCAGGGAATATCTTGAAATCACAGCCGCTTGTACTTGCATCAACCTCAATTTATCGAAGTGAATTGCTCTCCACCCTACAAATACCATTCTTAACTGCCGCGCCCAATGTCGATGAAACCCCACTTTTTGGTGAAACTGCACAGCAAACCGCAATGCGACTATCTCACCTTAAGGCCCAAGCTGTTATCAAAGAACACTCAACAGCGCTCATTATTGGATCTGATCAAGTTGCACTATTAGATGGACAACAGATTGGCAAGCCATTGACTCATGACAATGCCGTTCGCCAATTACAGGCGATGCGCGGCAAAACCATCTCTTTCTACACTGCGATAACCTTACTGAATGCAGCCCACGATACATTTGAAACCGACCTAATCGAAACGAAAGTATCCTTTCGGCAGTCAAGTAATGAAGAAATTGAGCGCTACCTTATCAAGGAACAGCCCTATCACTGCGCAGGCAGCGCTAAATCAGAAGGATTGGGAATTGCCTTAATCAGCCGTATTGAGGGCACCGACCCAAACGCACTTATTGGACTGCCTTTAATTAGCCTTATTAGCATGCTTAAAAATCAAGGCGTTAACGTTATCTAGCCAATTCATCACTAAATTTTGATTTGCCACGCATATATCTTTCTGGTATTAAAGCGCGCCTCAAATTTTTAGCTCGTTTTCGGAGACTTATTTTTATGCCAGATCAAACCACCAAGACCGTCGCTCCCTATAAGCAAAAAAAAGGGGAAGCCTATATGAACCCGAAGCAATTGGAACATTTTCGCAACGTTCTTAATTCGATAAAACTGGGTTTGGGTCAAGATATAGATCGCGCAGTACATACTATGCAAGATGAGGCGACGGTATTTGCCGACCCCAATGATCGTGCCAGCCAAGAGTCTGATATGAGCCTTGAATTACGTAACCGTGATCGCGAACGTAAACTTATTAAGAATATCGATAAGATGATCGCGAGAATTGACGCGAACGAATATGGCTATTGCGACAAATGCGGCATCGAAATTGGCTTAAACCGTTTGGAAGCTCGCCCAACCGCAACACTCTGTATTGACTGTAAAACGCTTGATGAAATTAGAGAAAAGCAAGTCGCCAAATAAGCAATAAATGCCCCTCTCCGTTTTTCGAGGGGGGTAGCTATTCAGGAGAGATGACTGCTTTCCACACCACACCAATTATTGTGGTTATAATCATGGCATCATGAAAAAAAACACTCGCGTCAAATCTGACTCACGGGCTGACCAGCTGTTACAAGGTCGTCTCCATGACCCTTTCTCTTTTCTAGGCTTGCATCAAGAAAAGGATCAATTCGTACTACGCGTGTTACATCCTTACGCAAGCCAAATATTTTTAGCAAACACTGACGCTGAATTACAAAAAGTGCACGCTGATGGCTTATTTGAGTGGCAAGGAAAAGAAGCGCCAAAGCGCCCCTACCAGTTAAAGATTATTGAAGATGGCATAGAACGTTTAGTCTATGATGCTTATTCGTTTACCCCTCAAATTTCCGATTTTGACTTACATCTTTTTAACGAAGGTAAGTTACATCAAGGCTATCGCATCCTCGGTTCGCACGCAGTCACTGTCGACTCCATATCAGGTATTCGCTTTGCGGTATGGGCGCCCAACGCAGAGCGAGTTAGCGTAGTTGGTGAATTTAACCGCTGGGATGGCCGTGTCAATCCAATGTCAGCACATGGTTCCAGTGGGGTTTGGGAATTATTTATTCCAGGAATCTCTCAAGGAATACTTTATAAGTTTGAAATACGTAATCGTGCTGGTGCGTTGTTGGTTAAGACTGACCCTTACGCCAACTCTTTTGAACTACGCCCAAGTACTGCCGCTCGCGCTGGCGTTATTAAAACTCACCAATGGAGCGACCAAAAATGGCTAGAACAACGTAGTAGCTGGGATTGGCTACATGCTCCACTAAACATTTATGAAATTCACGTAGGATCGTGGAAGCGCCACCCCAATGGAGATTTTTATAGTTACCGTGAGCTCGCTGAACAACTTGTGCCTTATCTCTCGGACATGGGCTATACCCACGTAGAGCTGATGCCTGTTTCTGAGCATCCTTTAGATGAATCTTGGGGTTATCAAGCTACCGGCTATTTTGCCGCCAGCAGTCGTTTCGGCTCAACTGACGATCTGTGCTTCTTTATCGACGCCTGTCACCAAGCCAATATTGGCGTTCTGCTTGACTGGGTGCCAGCACACTTTCCGCAAGACTCTTTTGCTTTAGCGCGCTTTGACGGCACCTCTTTATATGAGCATGAGGATCCTCGTCTTGGCTACCATCAAGACTGGGGTACGCACATCTTTAACTATGGCCGCAACGAGGTAAAGAGCTTCTTGCTTTCAAGCGCGCATTATTGGCTATCAGAATTGCATTTCGATGGCCTGCGCGTCGATGCCGTTGCCTCTATGCTGTACTTGGACTACTCACGCAAAGCAGATGAGTGGTTGCCAAACAAATATGGTGGCCGTGAAAACTTAGAGGCAATCGACTTCCTACGTGAACTCAATATCATGGTTCATGATCAATTCCCTGGTGCCTTGACGCTAGCGGAAGAGTCCACATCATGGCCTGCAGTATCGCGCCCTGTTTATCTTGGCGGCCTTGGCTTCTCGATGAAATGGAACATGGGCTGGATGAATGACACACTCAAATTCATGCAACAAGACCCAGTGCATCGTCAATATCACCTAAACCAACTCACTTTCAGTCAGCTCTATGCCTACACCGAGAACTTCATGCTGCCTTTCTCACATGATGAGGTAGTGCACGGCAAAGGCTCGTTGATCAGTAAAATGCCTGGAGATGCTTGGCAAAAGTTCGCTAATTTGCGTTTACTCATTGCTTATCAAATGGCCAGCCCAGGTAAAAAATTAAATTTCATGGGTAACGAATTTGGTCAAGGCCCTGAATGGAAATCAGCTTGGGAAGTAGACTGGTGGCAACTTGGCATGGAGCCGCATCAAGGCATTCATAACTTAAGCCGCGATTTAAATCGTCTGTATCGTGATCTTCCAGCGTTGCATGAATTAGATTTTGAGCAAGCTGGCTTCTCTTGGATTGATTGCCAAGATACAGAACACACACTGCTTTCTTTTATTCGTCGAGGACGCAATGGCGAAGCGGTGATTGCCGCTTTGAATTTCACGCCAGTACCTCGTAACAAATACCGCATTGGCTTACCTTTTGATTGCACTTACCGCGAAATTTTCAATAGTGATTCCGAGTTTTACGGAGGTAGTAACAAAGGTAATGGTAGCGGCATTCGTGCAGAAAAAACACCATGGATGGGACAGCCCTACTCAGCTGAAATTGAGCTCCCACCGTTAGCTTGTATTATGTTATTACC
>JAUYFR010000359.1 GCA_030690855.1 Gallionellaceae bacterium | reverse complement strand
GCTCGACCTGCTCGATCAACGCAAGATGGCTTATTTCGGTGGAGGACGAGATTTATCTAAAGCGCATAAACCCTTAATAATCGAACGTAATGGTTTGAGAATTGCACTGCTCGGCTACAACGAATTTTTTCCGCGTAGTTTTGAGGCCGACTTTGATAAGCCGGGTATTGCTTGGAGCGAAGATGAACAAGTGCAACTCGATATTCGCACGGCACGCGCTGAGTATCATGCAGACTTGGTGATTCCTTTTATGCACTGGGGATGGGAGGGCGAGCAAATTGCCAGCGCTCGTCAGCGAGCGTTGGCACGCTTGATGATAGACGCAGGTGCAGATGCCGTGATCGGCGGGCATCCGCATGTCGTCCAAGATGCGGAGCAATATCAAGGCAAGCCCATCATTTACAGTCTTGGTAATTTTGTCTTCGATGGTTTTAGTGAGCCGGTGAATAACATCGGCTGGTTGCTGCGCTTGGAAGCGGATCGCTCAGGGGTGCAAGCATGGCGTGCTTTTGAAGCACATATCGACTCGCAAGGTACGCCCCACCCCGCTAAACCAACGGCATCACTTTGCTGGCGTAAAGGCCAAACAGAAGCAACAGTTTGCTCGATTCATTGAGGATGAGGTTCCAACCCATCTCAGGAAAATAATGAATGCTCAATGCAGCATTGCAACAAATTGGGATTGTTAGAGCCTTCCATTGGGCTTGAGAAAATTTTCAATCACTAAACCCCGTTCGCACTATTTTCCAACACACTTAAAAAATCGTCGCCGTACTTCACTAATTTAGCTTGCCCTACCCCACTGATCTGCGCCATTTCATTCAGCGTCTGTGGTTTGCGATTGAGCATTTCTAGCAAAGTGCTGTCATGAAAAATAACATACGGCGGCACACCTTGTTCCCGCGCAAGTTCCATACGTTTAGCTTTAAGTGCTTGCCATAACGGGTCTTCGTTGGCGCCAGCGAAGGCTTCGCGTAAGCGTGAACCGCGCTCGGCTTTGCTAGTTTTACGTTTTGCGGGTTCGGCATCACGTCGTAGCCACACTTCTTGTGCACCACGTAATACGGGGCGCGAGGCTTCGGTTAATTTCAGTCCGCCATAGGCTTCAATATCCGCTTCCAAAAATCCGCCCGTCACGAGTTGACGATAAACACTACTCCATTGCGCTTGCGCTAACTCTTTACCAATCGCGAAAGTTGAAAGTTGGTGGTGATTAAATTGCAACACTCGCGCAGTTTCTTTTCCCATCAACACATCGACCAAATGCCCAACGCCGAAACGCTGCCCCGTGCGATACACGCAAGATAGCGCCATCTGCGCGGCTTGTGTGGCGTTCCAAGTATCGACTGGCGACAAGCAGTTATCACATTGCTGGCAATCGCCGTGATACGCTTCGCCGAAATAACGCAAAATAGTTTGATGACGGCATTCGGTTGATTCGCAAAAGCCAAGTAGCGCATCCAACTTTTGCAGTTCCACGCGCTTGCGTTCTTCAGGTGCATCGCCCGAGAGCAACATCTGGCGCATCGACACCACATCGCCCAAGCCATAAGTCATCCACGCATTCGCAGGCAAGCCATCTCGCCCTGCTCTGCCCGTTTCTTGGTAATAACCTTCCATGCTTTTTGGCAAATCAAGGTGTGCGACAAAACGCACGTTGGGCTTGTCGATACCCATGCCAAAGGCAACGGTCGCCACCATGATGACGCCCTCTTCGCGCAGAAATCGACTTTGATTTTTGCTGCGCGTGGTGGCCTCTAATCCGGCGTGATACGGCAGCGCATCCCAGCCTTGCTCCTTCAACCACGCCGCCGTTTCATCCACCTTTTTTCGCGACAGGCAGTACACAATGCCAGCATCATTCGGATGTTCGTTTTCAATAAAATCTTGCAACTGTTTTTTGGCGTTATTTTTTTGTGTGATGCGATAGCGAATGTTAGGACGATCAAAGCTGGAAACGAATTGCTGCGCCTGTTCTAATTTAAGACGCTCGATAATTTCGCGACGCGTAGGCGCATCGGCCGTGGCTGTGAGCGCGATGCGTGGAATGCAAGGAAAGCGCTCATGCAACACCGTCAGCGCACGATACTCTGGACGAAAATCATGTCCCCATTGCGAAACGCAGTGCGCCTCGTCGATGGCAAAGAGTGCCAATTTATTTTCTGCTTGCAAACGCTCCAGCTGATTCAAAAAACCTTCAGTCATCAATCGTTCCGGCGCGACGTACAACAACTTAATTTCACCGCGTAATAAATCTCGCGACACTTCACGCGCGGCCTCTGCACTCAAACTCGAGTTTAAAAATGCCGCCGATACGCCGAGTTGTTTGAGCGCATCCACTTGGTCTTGCATCAGCGCAATCAATGGAGACACCACGATGCCCACGCCCTCGCGCACGAGCGCAGGAATTTGATAACACAAAGATTTACCGCCGCCCGTTGGCATCAGCACGAGCGCGTCACCACCAGAAATAACATGCTCAACGATGGCTTGTTGAGCGCCACGAAACGCGGCGTAACCGAAGACATCGTGGAGAATTTGGTGGGCGGTATGGTGGCTCATGCAAGCAGTGAATAGGTCAAGGGCCACCAGTCTAACCTGACAATCAAAATCAGAAGTTTTTCAATGCGCCGAGGAGTATGATTTGACCCAACTAAATTTTATAAATTCACTTTGGGAGAGTTGCAAAATGAGCATTCGCACCGTATCCACTCAAGCTTTTTCTGATCAAAAACCTGGCACTTCTGGGTTACGTAAAAAAGTCCCTGTTTTTCAGCAAGCGAACTATTTAGAAAATTTCGTGCAGTCTATTTTCGACAGCATCGAAGCACCTAAAGGCGCGACACTAGTCGTCGGAGGAGATGGGCGTTACTACAACCGCGAAGCAATTCAAATCATTCTAAAAATGGCGGCGGCTAATGGCTTCGGCAAAGTGTTGGTTGGGCGCGGCGGCATTCTCTCCACTCCCGCTGCCTCTTGCGTAATTCGCAAACACAACACTTTCGGCGGCATCATCCTCTCTGCTAGCCACAACCCTGGCGGTCCGAAAGAAGATTTCGGTATTAAATACAATCGCACAAACGGCGGCCCTGCAACTGAAACTGTCACGGAAGCCATCTTTACCAAGAGTAAAACCATTACCAGCTATCGCATTCTCGATGCTGCCGATGTTTCGCTCGATGCCCTTGGCTCCTCCACCTTAGGCGAGATGAAAGTTGAAGTGATTGATGCCGTCAGCGATTACGCCGAGTTGATGGAATCGCTTTTCGATTTCAACGCGATTCGTGCCTTGTTAAGCAGCGGCTTCCGCATTAAGTTTGATGCGATGCACGCAGTGAATGGCCCGTATGCCAAAGATATTTTGGAAGGTCGCCTAGGTGCGGCCGCAGGTAGCGTAATGAACGGTATTCCACTCGAAGACTTTGGTGGCGGACATCCAGACCCGAACCTAACGTATGCCCATGATTTAGTTGAGATAATGTATGGCGACAATGCGCCAGACTTTGGCGCCGCCTCCGATGGCGATGGCGACCGCAACATGATTTTGGGTAAACACTTCTTCGTCACGCCCTCTGATAGCTTGGCCTTGCTCGCTGCGAATGCAACTCTGGCACCCGCTTACAAAAAGGGCTTAGCCGGAATTGCGCGCTCGATGCCTACCAGCGCGGCCGCAGACCGCGTAGCGCATGCGCTCAACATTCCGTGCTTCGAAACTCCGACTGGCTGGAAATTTTTTGGCAACTTGATGGATGCGGGGAAGGTCACGCTGTGCGGCGAAGAAAGTTTCGGCACCGGCTCTGACCATGTGCGCGAAAAAGACGGGCTGTGGGCAGTGCTGTTCTGGTTAAATATTTTGGCCGCACGTAAGCAATCTGTAGAAAACATCGTGCGTGAGCATTGGGCAAAATATGGGCGCAATTTCTATTCTCGTTACGACTACGAAGCTTTGCCTACCGAAGCCGCGAATGGCGTGATGCAACATCTACGCGAAAGTTTCACTTCACTCACTGGAAAATCGTTTGGAAAATACTCGATCAAAACTTGTGATGACTTTAGCTACACCGACCCAGTTGACGGTAGCGTGAGCAAAAACCAGGGCGTGCGTATTTTATTTAGCGATGGCTCGCGCATCATCTACCGCCTCTCTGGCACAGGCACCGAAGGCGCAACGTTACGGATTTATTTGGAAGCCTTTGAAGCGGATGTTTCGCGTCATCATTTAGATGCGCAAGTTGCATTGAAAGAGTTGATTGAAATTGCGTTGAACGTTTCGGAATTAAAATCTAGAACAGGTCGTGACAAACCAACCGTAATTACTTGATTTAGTTATTCTGAAAACAAAAAAGCTCGCATCACTGCGAGCTTTTTTATTGGATTAAATTGCTTAGCGTAACAACGTCAGCACACCATTCGGAGAAGTATTCGCCTGTGCCTGCATTGCAGTACCTGCCTGTTGCAAAATTTGCGCTCGTGTAAGGTTCGAGGTTTCTGCGGCGTAGTCCGCATCCATGATGCGGCTTCGCGAAGCAGTTTGATTTTCAGCCGTTACTTGCAAGGCCGAAATGGCAGTTTCAAATCGAGTTTGGGTGGCGCCAAAGGCTGAACGCAGATTAGAGACGGCATTGATGTCGGTGTCTAACTTAGCAATTTCCGCCTGCGCTGTTCGAGATGAATCTCCCAGCGTGGTCGAAATCAAATTCAGTCCTGTCGTAGTGACGGTAATATCATCAACGCCCGCAACACTATTGGCCCCTACTTGAAACGTCTGATTAATCGGGCCTGAGAGCAATGGAATATTATTGAAGATCGTTGCCTGAATAACGCGGTTATTTTCAACATTGAGCTGAGTAAACTCGCCGTTGATCGCTGATATGTCCGCATTGGATGTCGCATTAGCACCCTGTACCGCCAACTCTCGCATCCTCGCCAAATTAGTTTGAATCCCCCCCAGCGCGCCCTCTGCTGTTTGCGCAAGAGAGATACCATCACTGGCGTTTCGCGTAGCTTGATTTGAGCCGCGAATTTGGCTTTCCATACGCGTGGCAATGGCCAAACCCGATGCATCATCTTTAGCGCTATTAACACGCACACCTGACGATAACCGCTGAATTGAAGTGCTCAAGGAACCCTGCGACTGACTTAAATTTCGCTGTGTATTGAGCGCCGGAATATTAGTGTTGATAAATTGAGGCATATCATCCCCCTACGGATTGTTATCTGAGGTGCTGCACCTCAGGGTTTTACAAAAACTACGACGTTGAAGCATCTCGAACTACTTGAGCAATATTTTCTGCCCACTGCTTTACTAACACACCATCCTCACCTTCAACCATTACACGCAACAATGGTTCAGTACCTGAAGGGCGCAATAGCACGCGTCCTTTACCGTTAAGCGCCTGCTCTGCCATCGTTACAGAGGCTTTAATATTCCCGTGCTCCAGTAGCGTTGCCGCTTTTTCCACTCGCACATTAATCAGCACTTGCGGATACATCACTAAACCTTGCGCGGCTTGAGCCAGTGTTTGTTTAGCCGCATGGAGCGCATGCAATACCTGTAACGCAGAAACAATGCCATCACCTGTGCTGTGCTTATCGAGGCAAAGTATGTGGCCAGAATTTTCACCGCCTACTTGCCAACCCTTTTGTTGCAACACTTCCATCACATAACGGTCGCCAACTTTTGCGCGCGAAAAAGGTACGCCTAATTTTTGCATCGCATGTTCAAACGCTAAATTCGTCATCAGTGTTCCAACCACACCGCCCTTCATCGTGCCTTCGGCTTGACGATGCCGCGTGATGATGTACAACAGTTGATCACCATCATAGAGCTTGCCGTTTTCGTCCACCATGATCAGACGATCACCGTCGCCATCTAGCGCGAGTCCAATATGCGCTTTGTGCTCTTTAACCGCCAGCTGCAAATTCTTTGGCGAAGTTGCACCATAACCATCGTTAATATTTTTACCAATTGTCTCTGCGCCAATCGCAATCACATCTGCACCTAGCTCATGAAAAACATTCCGTGCAATGTGATAAGTCGCACCGTGCGCACTATCCACCACGATCTTCAATCCGCGCAGATTTAAATCTGCAGGAAAGGTGCTTTTACAAAATTCAATATAACGACCAACCGCATCATCAATACGCTTTGCCTTACCTAGACTAGCCGATTCATTGGTGTGCATCGGGTTATCCAACTCAGCCTCAATCGCATGTTCAACTTCATCCGCCAGCTTTGTACCTTGGCCCGAAAAAAACTTAATGCCGTTATCCTCGAAAGGATTATGTGAGGCAGAGATCACCACTCCCGCCTGCAATCGCAACGCTCGCGTCAAGTAAGCCACTGCGGGTGTTGGCAATGGGCCTGCCAAATAAACATCAACCCCTGCTGCAATTAATCCTGCTTCCAGCGCGGATTCCAGCATGTAACCGGAAATGCGCGTGTCTTTACCAATGATGACACCCGGGCGTTCACCCGCTGTATGTTCAGCACTGGCCAACACCTTACCTGCGGCATAACCCAAGTGCATCACGAACTGCGGCGTGATGGGATATTCGCCCACTTTGCCGCGTATACCATCCGTGCCAAAATATTTTCTGCTCATGCCATCTCCCGAAGCTAGTGTTAGCTTATATTAAAGTCTAAAAAATCAAACAAAGGAATAGCGGTGTAATTACCGCTCATTTTTCAAGAATCCTTTCATTCACAGCCTGCCAAACCTTAAGCGCATCGACTGTCTCGCGCACGTCATGCACGCGCAGGATGCGCGCGCCACGCTGTACTGCGATTAATGCTGCCGCCACACTGGCCGCCTGACGGTGCTCGACAGCTTGCCCTGTCACCTGACCTAGCATGGATTTACGCGATAGGCCCGCCAAGACAGGAATTCCCAACTCTATGAATTCATTGAGATTTCTTAAAATTTCAAAATTATGTTCTAACGTTTTGCCAAATCCAAAACCAGGGTCAATAACTAAACGATCCAATGCAATACCCGCAGCGACACAAGCCTGCAAACGCAGGCGTAAAAAAGTCGTCACCTCGTCCATTACATCAATATATTGAGGCGACTGTTGCATATTTTGCGGCGAGCCTTGCTTGTGCATTAAACACACGGCTGCATCACTTTTAGCTAAAACCACTAGTGCTTCTGATTCTTGCAACGCATTGATGTCATTCACCATGCTTGCACCAGCGGCCAGCGCAGCACGCATCACGGCGGGTTTGTAAGTATCAATCGAAATAGGTACATAAATATTTTGCAATCCTTCAATGACAGGAATCACTCGATCCAACTCTTCTTGCTCACTCACAATTGCCGCGCCCGGCCGAGTGGACTCGCCACCTATGTCAAGAATGTTTGCACCCTCTTCGATTAGGCGATATGCATGAATAATTGCGGCTTGATGTGACAGGTGTTTACCACCGTCAGAAAAAGAATCGGGCGTGACATTAACGATGCCCATGATTTTGGGCTGAGAAAGATCGAGTTTGACTTTACCGCATCTGAGAAACATAAGGCAGTCGTTAGACGTTAATAGCTAACCGTTCATTTTTGTCGCGCGCCACGATTAGCGCAACGAACGACTAGCTACCAACGACTGCCTTTCAGGTTTCTTGCGCTGACTCGGTTGGCGTAGCCGGTGCAGTAGGTGCTGCATCTTGAGGTGGCTGCGGCGGGGCAACATAAGCAGGCTTAGGTTGACGTGGCGGGTTGCCCGCCATGATGTCGTTCAGTTGATCTGCATCAAGCGTCTCCCACTCTAACAACGCCTTAGTCATTGCCTCAATCTTATCGCGATTCGCTTCAATCAAACCACGTGCTAAGGCATATTGCTGATCAATGATGCGACGAATTTCTTCATCCACTTTTTGCATAGTCGATTCAGACACATTTTTATGTGTTGTCACCGAACGACCTAAAAACACTTCACCGTCATTTTCGCCATACACCATCGGGCCGAGTGCATCAGACATACCCCACTGCGTCACCATCTTGCGGGCCATATCAGTGGCACGTTCAAAATCGTTGGATGCGCCAGTGGTCATTTGATTCATGAAAATCTCTTCCGCGATACGGCCACCGAACAGCACTGCAATCGTATCGAGAATTCGGTTTTTATCCATGCTGTAACGATCTTCCGATGGCAACTGCATCGTTAAACCAAGCGCACGACCGCGAGGAATAATGGTGACCTTATGCACGGGGTCAGTCTTCGGCAAAAGCTTGGCCACCACCGCATGACCTGACTCGTGGTACGCCGTATTGCGACGCTCCTCTTCTGGCATGATCATGGTGCGACGTTCCGTCCCCATCATGATTTTGTCTTTAGCCGACTCGAAGTCATCCATCTCAACAAAACGCTTACCGCGACGAGCCGCAAACAGGGCTGCTTCGTTCACTAGATTAGCTAAGTCTGCGCCCGACATACCCGGAGTGCCACGCGCCAAAATATCCCCTTTCACATCAGGAGCCACCGGCACTTTGCGCATGTGCACCATCAAAATTTGTTCGCGGCCACGAATGTCCGGCAATGGTACAACCACTTGGCGGTCAAAACGACCAGGGCGCAACAAAGCGGCATCTAACACATCAGGACGGTTAGTTGCCGCAATCACGATCACACCACTCGCCCCTTCAAAACCGTCCATCTCTACCAGCAAGGCATTCAACGTTTGCTCGCGCTCATCATTGCCACCGCCCATGCCTGCACCGCGTTGACGACCAACCGCATCGATCTCGTCGATAAAAATAATACACGGAGAGTTTTTCTTGGCTTGCTCGAACATGTCACGCACGCGCGCAGCACCCACGCCGACAAACATTTCAACGAAGTCTGAACCCGAGATTGAAAAGAACGGCACTTTCGCTTCGCCAGCAATCGCTTTTGCCAGCAATGTTTTACCTGTGCCGGGACTACCCACCATCAACACGCCACGAGGAATACGTCCACCCAGCGCTTGGAATTTGCTGGGGTCACGCAGGAAATCTACTAACTCAGAAACTTCTTCTTTGGCTTCATCGCAACCCGCCACATCGGCGAACGTTACGCGCTCTTTTGCATCATCCAACAAGCGGGCTTTACTTTTACCAAACGAAAATGCACCACCGCCTTTGCCGCCTTGCATTTGGCGCATGAAGAAAATCCACACACCGATCAGCAACAACATTGGGAACCAAGACACAAACAAATTCATCAAGAAGGATTGCTCCTCTTCCGGTTTCGCTTCAATCTTCACGCCATTTTTGAGCAGATCAGACACCATCCACAAATCACTTGGTGCATAGCTGGTGATGCGCTTGCCATCATTGGTGATCGCTTTCAAAGTACGACCTTCGATAGTCACTTTAGCAATGTGGCCCTGCTTTACTTCTTCCAGAAATTGCGAGTAATCCAGTTGCGCTTGAGCCGTAGAACTCTGCCGCGCATTAAACTGATTAAACACGGTCATCAGCACTAAAGCGACAACCATCCAAATTCCAATACTCTTAAATAAATTATTCACTATCGCCTCTCATTGAGCCGCAAAAAAAATGTTCGTGCATTAAACACGTTCCAGGCTGATTACTCAAGCCAGCTATCGTTTACCTACCTAGTGTTTTTCCATTCCTAACAAATACTGCTCACTACTACGATCACGCGACGCTTTAGGTTTACGCGTAACCACTTTGCCGAAATGGCTGCGCATTAGCTTTAAATAAGCCTCAAAGCCAACGCCTTGAAATACTTTAACCAAAAAAGCCCCGCCGGGCTTGAGGTGCTGCACAGCAAAATCTAATGCTAGCTCAGCCAGATCCATTGCGCGAGCTTGGTCGGCTGAATCAATGCCACTCATATTTGGTGCCATATCGGAAATTA
>JAUYFR010000142.1 GCA_030690855.1 Gallionellaceae bacterium | reverse complement strand
GGTTACTGCCGGCGATGAGTTTGTGTTTTTGCTGCACCGCGAAGATTTGATCTAATCCGATGGCTGTCGATCACTACGAAAATTTCCCCGTCGCATCAATCCTCTTGCCGAAGCATCTAAGGCGCTCAGTTGAAATCGTTTACAACTTTGCACGCCAAGCAGACGATTTCGCCGATGAAGGAGAAATGCCGGATAGCGAACGACTCGCCAAGCTGGATGAATTTCGCGCCGAATTAAATCGCATTGCCACCAACGAAAAGCCACTCACGCCATTGTTTAATGATCTTGCAAGTGTGATCAAGCAACACCAATTGCCGCTCAACCTCTTCCATGACCTACTTGACGCTTTTTCGCAAGATATTGTTTTAAAAGAGTATTCGTCATTTAATGAGTTGCTAAATTATTGCCAGCGCTCGGCCAACCCCATCGGGCGTTTATTGCTGCATCTCTACGGCGAAGCAACCCCGCAAAATTTGATCTACTCCGATGCCATCTGCACCAGTTTGCAGCTCATCAACTTTTGGCAAGATGTAAAAAAAGATTACGCCATCAAGCGAATCTATTTGCCACAGGACGAAATGGCGCGCTTTGGTGTCACGGAAAAACACCTAGCTCAAGGACTCACCGATGAGGCTTGGCAAGCGTTGATGCAATTTCAGGTGGCGCGCGCGCGCGACATGATGAACAGCGGCAAACCGCTCGGCACGATTCTCACGGGACGCATTGGCTTAGAAATGAGACTGATTATTGCCGGCGGCTTGCGCATCCTAAGCAAGCTCGATAATGTTCATTACGACATGTTTAATCGCCGCCCAGTATTACGTCCGTTCGACTGGGTTATCATGCTGCTCAAAAGCGCACCGTTTAATTTCTAAGATGACTCCAAACCAATATTGCGAAGACAAAGCTAAAAAGAGCGGATCAAGCTTTTACAACAGCTTCCGTTTCCTATCTAAAGAAAAACGCCGCGCCATTACCGCGCTGTATGCGTTTTGCCGCGAAGTGGATGATGTGGTCGATGAATGCTCGGATGCCAATGTGGCACGCACTACACTCAATTGGTGGCGTGCTGAAGTTGCCGCTGTTTATGGCGGCAAGCCGCAGCACCCTGTTTCGCAAGCTTTAGTGCCTGTCGTCAAGCAATACAATATGTCACAGGAACATCTGCTGGAGATTATAGACGGTATGGAGATGGATCTTGACCAACCGCGCTATGCTGATTTCAAATCTCTGCAACTGTATTGCTATCGCGTTGCCTCAGTGGTGGGACTGCTTACCGTTGAAATTTTTGGCTATACCGATCGTCAAACTTTGAAGTACGCACACGACCTCGGTATTGCTTTTCAGCTTACCAATATCATTCGCGACGTGGGCGAAGATGCGCGGCGTAACCGCATCTATCTGCCGCTGGATGAGTTGCGGCAATTTGGCGTAAGCGAGGACGACATCATCAACTCCCGCGAAACCGAAAATTTTCAGAAACTCATGGCGTTTCAAATTGAGCGAGCACAACGCTTTTACCACCAAGCACTCGAACACCTGCCAGCGGTTGATCGTAAAGCACAACGTACCGGAATTATCATGGCGGAGATTTACCAGGCTACGCTAAATGAAGTGATCGCCACTGGCTGCCATGTTTTAAAAGAACGGGTATCGCTGACCTCAAGCTATAAACTCTGGCTCGCACTCAAGGCATGGTGGCAAAACTAACCCACCTCAGTCCTCCCTTATCAGGGAGGGAGCCAACTCCTCCCCTGAAAAGGGGAGGTTGGGAGGGGTTAAGAGTTGGAGTAATCGGCGGTGGTTACGCTGGCATGGCTGCCGCAGTAACGCTCGCCGAACAAGGCATTCCTGTTACTGTTTTCGAAAGTGCCAAGCAACTCGGCGGACGTGCGCGCGGTTTACAGTACAACAATACCCAACTCGATAATGGCCAACATATCTTGCTCGGCTGCTATCGAAATACACTCAAGCTCATCGAGCAAGTCGGCGGCAATATCGAGCAGGATTTTTTACGACTCCCGCTACAACTCACTCTTCACAATCGCTTTGAACTCAAGGCGCCACAGCTCCCCGCGCCGTTTCATTTGCTGGTCGCACTACTCACGGCCCAAGGATTATCCTTTAGCCAAAGGCTTCAAGCAGCAAAATTCATGCTGGCCATGAGGAAAATTCACTTCCAATTACCGCTCGACATGAGCGCCCTCGCGCTATTAAAGATTAATATGCAACATATTGATTTAATTGAGTTATTATGGAATCCGATTTGTATTTCCGCACTGAACACGCCGGTCGAAAAAGCCTCAGCACAAGTACTCTTGAATGTATTGCGCGATAGCCTAAACGGCAGCTTTTCCGATAGCGAAATGCTCTTACCTCGACTTGATTTTTCTGCACTATTTCCTGATCGTGCAGCGGAATATTTAAAAAGTTGTGGCGGCACGGTGCGCACTGCTTGCGGAGTTGAAGCCATCGTTCCAAATAACGATGGCATTGAGCTTATTACTGCCGAGGGCGCTCAACAGTTCAGTCATATCATTTGCGCAACTTCGTCTGCCAATGCGGCAAGGTTGTTTCAGCCGATCAGCGAACTTTCACTAACGACGCAACAAATCGACGCCCTTACCTATCAGCCAATTTACACCGTGTATCTGCAATATCCGCCTCATGTGAAATTACCCCACCCTATGCTTGGCTTCGATCGCTGTTTTTCGCAGTGGTTATTTGATAAAGGACAGATCGCCAATCAGCATGGACTGATTGCTGTAGTCATTAGTGCTGAGGGTTTACATCAAGAATTAGATCACGTGCAATTATCGCAAAAAGTGGTTGCAGAGCTATGCGAACAATTAGGCATTACCGAATTGCCATTGTGGCAACAAGTCATCGCTGAAAAGCGCGCAACTTTTTCCTGCGAAGTGAATTTAAACCGCCCTGCTCACGCAACGTCTATCGACACGATTTTGCTTGCCGGAGATTACACTGCGGGGGATTATCCAGCGACCTTGGAGGGCGCAGTAATGAGTGGCCTGCGTGCTGCAAATGCCATCACTACATCCCCCTCACTTGTGGCAAACTAGCGCCCATTAATTTTTAATCGACTTTTTAATCTTGCGCTCCTACGAACTGCTCATCGGTCTGCGTTACACCCGCGCCAAACGTCGCAATCACTTTATCTCCTTCATTTCGATGATTTCTATGCTGGGTATCGCCCTCGGCGTGGCCGCATTGATTATTGTTTTATCGGTGATGAATGGTTTTCAAAAAGAAATCCGTGCGCGCATTTTGGGTATCACCCCGCATATTCAAGTCACTGCACGGAGCGGTGAATTAATCGATTGGCAGCCATTGATGGATATTGTCAGCGCCACTAAGGAGGTGCAAGGCGCGTCACCTTACGTCAATGGCCAGGGCATGTTGTCACAAAATGAAAGTGTCGAAGGCGTAATGGTGCGTGGTATTTTGCCGGAGGGTGAAAACAAGCTCACCGGACTCGGCGACAAAATGAAAGCAGGAAAGCTCACTGATCTGCACGCTGGAGAGTTCGGTGTGGTATTGGGTAGCGATCTTGCTCGCACCTTGGGTGCTCGATTAAATGACAGCATTTTGCTCATCACCCCGCAGGGTCAAATTACCCCCGCTGGCATGGTGCCGCGTCTAAAACAATTCAAAGTGGTCGGCATTTTTGAGGTCGGGATGTCCCCTTACGACAATGCGCTGGCATTGATTCACCTCAACGATGCGCAAAAATTGTACCGCATGGGAGATGCCGTCACTGGCATTAGCGCACGACTCCATGATCTAGATCACGCACCACAGGTGGGCCTCATGCTTGAGGGAAAACTTCCTCCCTATGCCTACGCGACCGACTGGACTCAGCAGAACGCCAACTACTTTAGTGCCGTGCAGATGGAAAAGAAAATGATGTTCATTATTCTTTCACTCATCGTCGCCGTGGCCGCTTTTAATATTGTTTCGACTTTAGTCATGGCCGTTACCGATAAGCAAGCTGACATCGCCATCTTGCGCACGCTGGGCGCTTCACCTGCAAGCATCATGAAAATATTTATGGTGCAAGGCGTGCTCATTGGCCTAGTGGGTGCGGTGATTGGCGTCGTTGGCGGCATTATCATTGCTTTAAATATAGGCACCATCGTACCCTTTATTGAACACTTATTTGGCGTACAGTTTTTATCCAAAGACGTTTATTTTATTTCTGAACTGCCGTCAGATTTGCAGCGAAGCGATGTAATTATCACTGCAAGCTTCTCTTTCCTCGTGAGTTTGCTGGCTACGCTTTATCCAAGCTGGCGCGCTGCTAAAACGCAACCCGCAGAGGCATTACGCTATGAATGAACATCAGGATTTAGGATTTAGGACTGAGGATTTTGGGCCAGTGATTTCCTGCCGTGAGTTGCGCAAAACCTTTTCACAGGGAGCGCTCAATGTACCCGTATTAAACGGCGTGAGTTTGGATGTTGCTCGCGGTGAACGCATCGCTATTATTGGTAGCTCCGGTTCGGGTAAGAGCACCCTGCTTCATCTCCTTGGCGGGCTCGAGCAAGCCACCAGCGGTAGCGTGAAAATTTTAGGGCAAGATGTTTTTGCCATGAACGAAACGCAACGCGGCGACATGCGCAATAAATCTTTAGGTTTTGTCTATCAGTTCCATCACTTGCTAATGGAATTCACCGCACTAGAAAATGTCGCCATGCCGTTGTTGATTCGCGGCATGACAAGCAAAGAGGCCGAACCCATTGCGGCAAATATGTTGGAACAGGTTGGCTTGGCGCATCGCATTCAACATTTACCGGCTGAGCTTTCCGGAGGCGAGCGTCAGCGCGTTGCAGTCGCTCGCGCCCTCGTTACCGAACCCGCTTGTGTGCTGGCCGATGAACCCACCGGAAATCTTGATCGTGCTAGTGCTACCGCGCTATTTGAACTGATGCAATCACTCAACGAACGTCTGCAAACGAGTTTTATTGTGGTCACCCATGATCTCGATCTTGCCGCCAAAATGCAGCGACAACTTAAATTAATTGATGGGATGTTGCAGCCGCTTTAATTTTTCAAATTTTTTTAGCCATAGATGAACACGGATTAACACAGATAAATTTGAGTGTTTATCCGTGGCTAATATTTCTTTAACTTCTGCTCTCTATTTCTATGCTGCCCTCTATCGAATTCCGTTTATCCCTTGAGCTCATCGCCAAGCCTGCACAAATTGAAGCGGCGGTTTCACTGCTCGACGAAGGTGCTACTGTGCCTTTCATCGCGCGTTATCGTAAAGAGGCGACCGGTGGACTTGACGATATCCAACTGCGCTTGCTGGAAGAGCGTTTGCGCTATCTGCGTGAACTTGAAGAGCGTCGCACGGCGATCATCGCTTCGATCAATGAGCAAAACAAAATGACGCCGGAATTACTCAAGGCGATCACCTATGCGGAAGATAAAACACGACTAGAGGACTTGTACCTACCCTACAAACCTAAGCGCCGCACCAAAGCGCAGATTGCACTCGAAGCAGGGCTTGAGCCTTTGGCCGATGCTCTGCTTGCGAATCCGAGGCTCAATCCAGAAGTTGAAGCGGCTCATTATTTAAAACCCGCTTTCACCACTGCGAATGGCGTCAACCCCGGCGTGGCAGACACTAAGGCGGCGCTGGATGGCGCAAGACAAATTTTGATGGAGCGCTTTGCTGAAAATGCCGAGTTGCTAAATGAACTACGCACCTATGTGCTGGCCCACGGCGTGTTGGAAAGCAAAGTGATTGAAGGCAAGCAAGAGGCTGCGGAAAAATTTGCTGACTACTTTGACTATGCTGAAACGATTAGCACGATTCCTTCACACCGCGCGCTAGCGGTATTTCGTGGCAATCGTGAAGAGATGCTTAGCGTTACCCTACGACTGGATTCTGAAGTTGAAAAACCGAAATGGGATGCGCCCTTTAATCCTTGCGAAGGTCTTATCGCAAAGCGATTCAATATCGCCAACCAAGATCGTCCTGCCGATAAGTGGCTGGCAGATACGGTGCGCTGGACCTGGCGCGTAAAAAGCTTTCTGCATTTGGAAACTGAATTGCGGAGTAGCTTACGAGAGCGAGCCGAGGCCGAAGCGATCAATGTATTTGCGCGTAATCTCAAAGATTTATTACTGGCCGCTCCGGCTGGCCCTCGCGCCACGATGGGCCTTGACCCCGGTATGCGTACCGGCGTGAAAGTCGCGGTGGTCGATGCGACGGGTAAAGTGGTCGATACCGCCGTGATCTATCCACATCAACCCAAAAATGATTGGGATGGCTCGTTGCATACGCTCGCCAAGCTGGCCGAAAAACATAAAGTCGCACTGATCTCCATCGGCAACGGTACGGCTTCGCGCGAAACCGATAAATTAGCGCAAGACCTCATCAAAGCCAGACCTGATTTGAAACTTCGCAAAATTGTGGTTTCCGAAGCTGGCGCATCGGTTTACTCCGCCTCTGAATTTGCTTCGCGCGAATTCCCTGATATGGATGTTTCGCTCCGTGGCGCAGTTTCCATCGCACGCCGCCTACAAGACCCGCTCGCTGAATTG
>JAUYFR010000357.1 GCA_030690855.1 Gallionellaceae bacterium | reverse complement strand
TTTCCAATCACCCATGTAGACGCCATCCGCTGGATATTTCACGGTTGCCTCTTGCTGAGCTTTGATCTTGTCATTCAGTTTTGCTGGCAAGTTATCGAGATACTTACTGCAGCTTGCTTGCAACTCATCTTGAATCACACGATCAGCCTTAGCGATTCCCTTGTCACGGAAATCACGCTTGATGTTTGCAGCTGCTTTAGCCTCTACAGTAACGACCTCAGCAGCCCAACCCGCATTCGCTACAAGCGCCATAGATATGGCAAGTGTTGCGCCAATAATTGATTTCTTATTCATGTGTGTCATCTCCTAGCGTTTCAAACCGGGGCCCGCATACTGGGCACCATTTGCACTAACTGCCAAAAACATCGTCAGATCAATCGTTGTCTCAGAGATAAATTTTGGCTCTGGGAAACGTTGTTGACGGAAGCAGTCGTTCAAGCGCCACTGGAATGAACGAGTCAAACCTTGTGAAACGCGGTAGGCCGGCCAGCTGGTATATGCCGATTGAGCGTTACTTTTAACATTCAAGTTTGGCAAATCTTGCATACGAATACGAACGCTGTTTGTGGCATGGCAAGTTGAGCAAGCGAAGTCATAAGGGCCGGCGCGATAATTGAAAATCACCTTACCCAAGTCATAAGCCTCTTTCTCTTTAGGGTGCTTCGTAGAGACGTTCATTTTCACGCCCTTAGACTGCCCCACCACATAAGTTGTCAGCAAAGTAATGTCTGATTTTTTCTGCTCAGTGCTAAATGGCTTCTTCACCAGCTCCTCTTCCGAGAAACCCTGCAAAGTCACCATACATGTCACCAAACGAGACTCAAGATCTTGCACCTTATCGGTATCTTTAAAGTACTTTGGCAAAATTGCGTAAACGCCTTTGACCACGCCAGGGCCTTTACCTAAATCACATTTCTCCAGCGTGGCGTTGCTTGGACCTGCCGCTGTTTTCCACAACTCTTCGCCGGCCATCTCATCAAAGTCCGCAGGATTACCATCGCTAATCATGTCACGATATTGCGCAATGCGATCCGAGTCAGACACCTCTTTCTCCGCAGCTACAGCTGCAAAGCTCGTCGCAAGTGCCAACGCGAGCATCACTTTCATCAAATTACTGGTGGTCATCTAAAATCTCCCAAGATAGTGGCCGCACTGAGCGGCCAATTAAACTGCTTGCTAACAAATTACGCGATTGCTGCCTCATCGGTACGCTTATCGCCCTTGTTATCCACCCAGCTAACGGTAACCTTTTCACCTACTGCGCCGCCCTTAAAACGGAACAGCAAATAGGGATTTTTAGAAATAGACTGCCCAAACTGAGCGTCCAGCACTGTCTTCCCCTTGTACTGAGCTAATACCTCAGTGATAAACCAAGCAGGAATCAACTTACCTTCGCCGTCTTTACGTAGACCCGTTTCCATTTCGTGTTGCATCAAAATTTTGACTTCAGTTACGCCGTCTTTAAGACCAGCGCGAATTTTCATTGGATTACCCATTATTCATTCATCCTTATATTCAGTTAAAAAGTAAGCTAGACCTTAACCGCCGCAACCACCAGCAGTCACCTTAACTTCTTTAGCCGTGCGATAAAACTTACCGTCTGCTTTAACTAAAGCAACCACATTCGCTGTTTGGCCCATCTTCACGCGCGTTGTCACCATAGACTCAGTGCCTGCGGGGATGTTGAATTGAGCTGCCAACACACTCGGATTTTTATCCACAAAAATTGAAATCTGCTCAACATTAGGGAATGTGCTCGTTACAGAAACAGGCACAATCGAGCCGTTCTCAGCAATCTCAGGCACCGTCAACTGAATAAAGATTGCATTGCTTTCTGCAGTGCTCACGCCCATTGCAGCAAGCGCCTCATCCATCGTCTTGGCTGAAAATGCAGTTTTATTCCACTCAGCCAAAGCCGCTTTAGATGACAGCAAACCCACTGCACCAAATAGCGCCATCAAGCCAAGACCACCACCCGCTTTAAGTGCATTGCGGCGTTCCAAATTAACTTCCATGTTCATTCGAATTCCCTTCTTAGGTTATGGATACTGGGTTGCTACTGACAAAAAAGCCCGCGTTTGACGGGCTTTCTTGCTTATTACATTAACAGACAACTAACGCCATTCGTAGTAATTTACACCCTGCCATTAATTGATAACGGCAGGTAGTCAAATTAGAACTTGTAACGCAGAGAGGCTGAGTAAGACGACTGAGAGTGCTTAGTGGTATTAGTCCCACCGAAGTTCATAACATCAACTTTCTTTGTAACTTCAGGCGTAACAACAGCAGCAACTTCAACCGCAAACTCTTTAGAAATATCATAACCACCACCGAATGTCATTGAGTTGGTCACGATCGCTGGAAAGAACATGTTGTTAAAGAAGTTCACCGCAGCATTTTTATATTCTGCAGCAGCCCCACTTGCTGCAGGAAGAGATGAAATCGGATCGTTAGCACTGTTATAGCCCAAACCTAACCAATATCCGCTACCCGCATATTTAACACCGATCGCAGCAACAGTTTGATCTTTCCAATTGAAGTCTTTATAGCCTTTAGCCTGCCCCCACTGAATCAATTTGTAATCTGCGGTAAGAGTAATGCTGTCTGCAACTGTATATGCAATACCAGCTTTAGTAACTGCTGGCTGGTTTAAGTCATTTCCAAATGCAGATGCTCCAGTCAGATTAAAACCAACTCCTGCATCATAGAGTTGAGTGCCATATTTTGCTGCGATTTCTGATTGATAAGATGCTGCAACTGTCAAGGTGGGCATAACATCGAAATAGCCGCCTACAGAATAACCATATCCAGTGCTGCTCTCATACTTTCCAGTTCCATTTACAGTAGTAGACGATACATAAGATAGACGCAGTGCACCAGACTGGAATATTGGTGACATGCCAACACCATAACCAGTACCGTTGTAAGCAAGAGTTGGCATGACACGAAGGATACTTAAGTCAGATTTCGCACGAATATGGGTCGATGCAGTAGCTGCAGTATAGTCAACGCCCATGCCCGCAATGCCAGCCATTGCTACACCATAAGACATATTGTCATTGATGCGACTAGAGAAAGAAACGTCAGGAATATAGCTAGGATTAGCACCACTATCAGCAGCAGACCCACCTGGCATACCTGTATTAGAAACTTTTGGTGTAAACGCGACAACACCACCCGTCACCTCCGAGCCTTTTGACTTACCCAGCATTCCCGGATTTGCCCAAACGCTATCCGCGCCCATATAGTTAGCTACGCCAGTACCGCCCAAAGCAGTACTTTGTGAACCAACAGCCATCATTTCGTCGCCGTTAGTAGCATAAGCCATTGGGGAAACCAAAACACCTGCAGATAATAGTGACACCAGAACTTTATTCAACTTCATGTATTTCTCCCTGATTAAATTGGATTAGTTTTAAACCTTACAACCGCTGAAGCACCTAATTTATACGAACAAACAAATATCCGTTTCGCCTGCAAAGCCGAAGAATGCAGAAGCGCCTGCATATTCAACATTGTCGATGAACTCAGATTTATCGAACTCAAACAGATCAACTGTCATTTGGCAGGCAACGAATTTCACATCCATGTCCAAACACATTTCGCGCAACTCCTCTAAAGATGCAACGCCATGCTTTTTCAGTTTTTGCTTCATCATCATGGTTGCCATGCTTTCCATACCTGGCAACATCTGCACAAATACCGGCATCGGAATTGGCATCGGCATCGCTGGATTAGCCAATGGGCTAATCATGACGTCGGACAAATCTTTACGTAGCAATTGCAAGCCGTAAAAAGTGAAGAAAATTTGCACTTCATAACCCAGCGCTGCAGCGGTTGAAGCCAGAATGTATGGCGGGTAAGCCATGTCTAGCGTTCCCTTTGTTGCGATAATCGCCATTTTTTTGGTAGTCATGCTTTTCCTTTTATTTAAGGTTGATTGCTTAGATTACTTCTTCTTCATGAAGAAGATGAACTTGCCGCCAGCTTCTGAAGAAGCCAACAATGCGTTACCAGTTTGGTCTGCAAAAGCTTGCATATCTTTAACCGCGCCAACGTCAGTTGCGATTACTTTCAATACTTTGCCGGATTCCATATCCGCCAAAGCTTTTTTTGTTTTTACGATAGGTAGAGGGCAAGACATACCGCTAGCATCAAATTCTTTATCAAAATTCATTTTGTAACTCCCACTCAAATGTTATTAAAAATCGCCAGCAAACCAGCGCACACACAAACCCCGTAAAACCTAGGCCTGCTGTAATACTGAACGATGCTGCCTAACATCGTCCATACCCACTATGAGCAACCTGCATTACCCGTTGGGGTTATATTTCAATAACTACATGATTTTATTGACATATATTGCTTTTTTGAATAATTCAAATCATCTACAGTTTCGTGGGTCCGAAAATTAGTCTCTTTCTTGCACCAATCACCCAACTCAAGCTAACAATTTAATCGCCATTCCTAGCAAGGCGCACACACCGATCACCTGAAAAATGCTGGCCTTAAATCTAAACAAGGCCACAAACGCGGCCACACCCAATAACGCAGGTAGCCACTCAAATGCTCCTGCTATCCCTTGCGGCCACAGCACATGGTAGGCAAAAAACAATGCCAAATTCACAATCACCCCAACCACCGCAGCGGTGATCGCCGTCAGTGGTGCAGTGAATTTTAAATCGCCGTGCGTGGCCTCAACCAACGGCCCACCAATCAAAATAAAGAGGAAGGAGGGTAAAAAGGTGAATACGGTTGCCACGATCGCCCCTGAAGCACCCGATATAAAGTGACTACCTTGCCCGAATAATTCACCAGCCCATCCACCAACAAAACCGACAAAGGCAACTACCATAATCAACGGCCCCGGTGTGGTTTCTCCGAGCGCCAAACCGTCCATCATCTGCGGACCTGTCAGCCAGTGGTAATGCTCTACCCCGCCCTGATACACGTAAGGCAACACCGCATAGGCGCCGCCGAAAGTGAGCATTGCCGCTTTGGTGAAAAACCAGCCCATTTGCGTCAACATGCCCTGCCAGCCAAATTGCAGCGCAAGCGCCCCCATGAGTAGCATCCACAATGACAAACCGATCGCACTGAATTTAATAAACCGACTTTGGCTATATTGGGCATAGTTCGGCGAGGGTGTGTTGTCATCGATTAAGGCCGCACCATAAGATTTGTCGGAAGCGCCATGTCCACCGCCCGCCTTAAATTTTTCTGGCGCGATTTGCCCACCGACATAGCCAATAATGGCAGCAGCCAAGACAATGAGAGGGAACGGTAATTGCAAAGCAAAAATAGCAATAAACGAAGCCGCTGCAATTAACCACAGCACATTATTTTTGAGTGCGCGCGAGCCTATACGCCAAGCGGCAAACAGCACAATGGCAATCACCGCTGGCTTAATGCCATATAAAACCGCAGCGACTGCTGGCACGCTACCAAAGGCCAAATATATCCACGTCAGCGCAATCAAAATAAACAGCGAAGGCAACACAAACAACACGCCCGCCATGATGCCGCCACGAGTGCCGTGCATTAACCAGCCGATGTAAGTAGCCAATTGCTGAGCTTCGGGCCCAGGCAGCAACATGCAATAGTTGAGGGCGTGCAAGAAGCGCCGCTCAGAGATCCAGCGGCGTTTTTCAACCAACTCTTGATGCATCATGGAGATTTGCCCCGCAGGACCACCAAAACTAATAAAGCCTAGCTTTAGCCAATATTTAAATGATTCAGCCAGTGACACTTGCGCGGGTGGCAAGTTGTTGTCGGGTGTTGGTTCTTGAGTTGCGTCCATAACTCCTCCTTGGAAAATCCAATTGATGAGCAAGCCTTGGACGGTGAGTTGTCTTCAAGCCAGATTGCTCATTAGGCTCAAACCCCTCCCAACCTCCCCTTGTCAGGGGAGGGGCTGGCTCGGCTCTCCCCCTGACAAGGGGGAGCTGGAGGGATATTGGACGACATTCTGATTTCAACTATCGCTCGGCTCTCCCCCTGACAAGGGGGAGCTGGAGGGGGTTAGGTTCTAATGGATTATGGGTTCAAGCGGGGATGGCAAATCTTTTTAGTCCGTGCTGACCTCGGTAACTACACGCACCATGCCTTTTTGTTGCGCACCCGAACGACGCTGATGGAATTTGGCCGACAATTCTTCCCACTCGATGTTGAGCGACCCACCGGTTAGCTCATGCTGCGCCTCCCAGTTGGAAAGCAAATCGAGACAGGCGTGATCAATATAGTCGAGC
>JAUYFR010000141.1 GCA_030690855.1 Gallionellaceae bacterium | reverse complement strand
TTTAAATTGAGCAAAGAGGAGGTACGTAGCGAGGTTAGTGCCACTTTGTCAAACAAAGAAGTGATCAGCCAAAAAATGATTGGGGAGGCTGAGGGCTGGGAAGCCAGCATAAAGGCAAAAGTTGATCCGGTGATTGGTGATGCTTTACGAGATCAAATGGCTGAGGGTGTTCGTGCTGAAATTTATTCGGCGGTTGGGGGTAAGGTCGACCCTAGTCAAGTGAGAAACCCCGCCACTTCGGAGGAGTATGAAGCTCCTAAACAGGTTAAAGAGAAAGAGCGTAAAGTTCCAGAAGCAGATTCTCGTGCAGCACGTAAAGCAGCGCGAGAAGAGGAAGCAAGGCGCAAGGCAGAAGAGGCAAGGGCCGCAGTTGCGGCAAGATTAGAGGCGCAAGCTGCAGAGGAAAGACGTCGGGCATTAGAAGAGCGTATTCGTGCCGCGGAGGAACGTAGGCGAATTGAAGATGAGAGACGTCGGGCGGAAGAGGCGAAGCGTCGTGCTGAAGAAGAAAAAAGGCGCTCGTCAGTACCGACATTTAGTTTTTAGGTTTTAGGTGGTAGGTACGGTAAGTAAGGAGTCTGATTGCTTGAGTTTGTTTTTCTAAATCTAAAGGGAAAAAAATGAAAAAGAAAATTGTGTTGGCTTGCTTGTGTGGTGTGGCTGTATTGGCTTCTCAAAGTGCGATGGCTTCCAGTTTGAAAGTGCGTGGGGGCGTTACAAATAATAGCTACACATTAGACATTACACCAACTCCTACAGCAGGTAATCCATACGCCGAATCTTCCTATAGTGGAAATAGCTTGGGTTTAACTTGGCTTGCAGATGATTCTTCCATATATCTAGATTACGCAGCTTCAAGTGGCAGCGGTGACTGGACAGGAAAATATACTAGCGGCACTACATTCACCTCTGCATTCACACGTGCAGATAACGCTATTGTTTTAGGCACGAACACAATTACATCGGGCGGGTCCGCGAGTAGTTTTTATGTTGGCTGGAAGAATGGCGAATCAAATTTAACTCGAGCACCAGGCGCAGTTACTAATCCTTCTTTAATATTTAAAACTTCAGGATTGATCTTTGGTGGCGGACTAGGTATTCCGGCAGCAGGCGGCACGATTGGCTTGAGTTTGGGTATGGGTATTATGAACGGTCAGTATGACAATATTGCTAAAGCGACTATCACATCTACTGTTTATACGACCACCTCATCTCAAGCGGATAATGCGATAGGATTTAGCTATGGTATTGGCTATACGTATTCATTTACGCCCAATATTGGCGTCACTGTGGACTATAAGGGTAACGCTTACAAATATACCTTTGATTCAGGACTCTCTTCTGAATGGAGTTTAAATGAGAGCTTTACTACCACTGGTGCGACGCTGTTCGTTAAATTCTAAAGACTAAATTATTGTGAAGCTCACTACTCACATTTGTATGCTTGTAACGGCGCTCTCCCTCGCGGGATGCGCCGTTTCTGAGGGGCCTCAAAAGATGGTTTCATCTGCGACGGCAAAGCCAAATGTGAGTTCTCCTTCTTGGGTGCTTAATCCAGAGAAAGCCGGTTTTATTAGTGTGGTTGGCGCTGCGCCTCAGCAGGATTGGGGTGGTCGTGATGCACAGTTTCGAGTTGCTTTAAAAAAGGCGCATCAAGAACTAGCGCAAATGGTTCGAGTACAAGTGCAATCGTCCTCTCGTTTTAAATCTGAAACGAGCAAGGCGGGTTTGACTCAGGATGCCGATGTTGAGACGAGGCTGCAATCCAATGTTGGTTTGAGTCTCGATGCGGCGCGAGTGATTGAGGAATGGACGGACCCACAATCTGGCGTGTTGTACATTTGGTTGGTGACACCGAACTAGTAAATTTTTCAGCATTTGTGTTTTGTGATTTTCAAGGAGAGTTACATGCAGAAACTAATCTCTATCCTTTTGGCTTTTTCTCTAGCTATCTTATTATCCGCTTGCAGTAGTGATTCGCAGAAAACAGGCAACTCTTCTGCTGAGCAGCGTATGAATGCAGAAAAAGCTCAGCGTGAGCTATCTTCCGAGGTGAATAAATAATGAACCACGCCATTGTTTCAAAGCTTTGGTTTCTTTTGTGTGTGTTTGGTTTTTTTGTAGCGAACAGTAGCTTTGCTGCGAGTGAGTCAATTGAAATTGTTAAAGCCGAGGGTGGCGTGACGGTGAGTGACAAGCCTGATGGTAAGCAAAGCGCCGTGACGACAAAAAGTACCTTGCCTGCGGCGAATGTGATTTCGACTGGGCCAAATGGACGAGCAGTGGTAAAGGTCGGTGGTACAGGTTACATCGTGCTAGAAAAAAACAGCCAAGTTGAAATGAATAACAGCTCAAAGGGTTTTTTTCGTCAGTTGACGGGTATGGTTTATTACGCTGTTAATAGCATCAAAGGCAAAGATCGCTCGCTTGAAGTGAGAACAAAAACAGCGACGATGGGTATTCGAGGCACGCGCTTTATTGTGACCGATGTGCCTGAGCGTCAAGAAGTGGGGGTGCGCAAGGGAACGGTGAGTGTCGAGAGTTCAGATGGCGATTTTGAGATTCATAAAAAAGCCGAGATGGATGAATTTGAGGCAATGAAGCGTGAGGCTGAGGCTGCTGTGAATAAAGAAAAAAGCGACTTCGACGCTTATAAAGAAACAACAGAGAAAGAGTTCGTTGAGTTTAAGCGCGAGTTTTCTTTAAGTGCGGATCGCATGGTGTCATTCAATGGTAAGCGTGTTGACGATCGTCCGTTGAGTGGTGAAACTAAAAAAGATATGGAAACACTCGAAGGTTTTGCGGGTGAGTGGTTAAAACAAGTGCGTGATTGAGGACTGAATGATGAATAAATTTTTACTTGTACTATTGAGTGTCTCTTTATCTGCCTGTGTACAGATGCCAGTTAAAGAGAATGTCGCCGCTAGTGGTCGTCCTGCGTGGATTGATAACCCGGGCAATGGTGTTTCAGCTTCGGCAGGGACGAATGTGTACGGCAAAATTAAGCAGGAAGAAACTGCGGTAGCTCGTGCCAGAACCGAATTTGCTAAGCGTTTCGGTGTGTCGATTGATGCAGGACAGTCGGTTGAAACAGCGGTGAGTGGCGGTCGTGCAAGTACAACTGCACAAAGTGTATCAGTCGAGAAAACCAACCAGTCAGATGTAAAGGCAATGGTTAAGGCGAAATGGCGGGATGAAGAAAAAGATGTAATTTGGGTTTGGCTTGTCCCTAGCAACTAGGCTAGTTTAATTCGGGAGCTATCATGAAAATCAGTCAGGTAAAACGAGTTCATTTGAGTACGTTTGGGAAAGCTGTTTCGTTGGTGGTATTACTTAGCTTTTCGGTTACCTCGGTGTGTGCTCAGGGGGAGTTTGATCAACACCGCAAGAAAACGTGGGAAGAGTTTGAAGAGTTTAAGAACGGCAAGCCAATTTCGAAGCAGGTCGAAAAACCAGCTGAGATAAAGCCTGCTGCCGTGCCCGCAGCGGTAGTGCTTCCTGCACCGGTAGTTCCTGTGGTTGTTGCACCGCCAACTCCTGCGCCTGTTGTTGTGGCTAAGCCTGTTGCGGGCAACTTCCGCGATTGTCCTGAGTGCGCAGAGATGGTCGTGATTCCCGAGGGAAGTTTTGAAATGGGTGAGCGAGGGGATGTAACATTTGTTGCAGCTTTTGCGATGGGAAAAACGGAAGTGACCCAAGCTCAATGGAAGGCACTCATGAATAGAAATCCAAGCAAGCATAGTGAGTGTGGCGGCGACTGCCCAGTTGAAACAGTGAGCTGGGAAGAGGTGCAGTCATTTATCGAAATTCTGAATGACAAAACGGGTAAGCAATATCGTTTGCCGAATAAAGCGGAGTGGGAATATGCCTGCCGTGCTGGGGGTAAGCACCGTTATTGCGGCACGGCTGATTTATATACTTCATCGTGGCATCAAGATAATAGCAGTGACATCACGCATAGAGTGGCAAGCAAAAAGGCGAATGCTTTTGGCTTATACGATATGAATGGCAATGTTGAGGAGTTTACTTCTGAGGCAACGAATAACGCTAAAACCTATTTCATGGTTCGCGGAGGTGCTTATTACACGGAAGCTGATAAGTTGCGCCCTTATTCTAGGCACGAAGTTCATCTCAATAGAAAAGAGCCTTACATGGGCTTTCGTTTAGTTAGAGCCTTACCGTAATTGTTTATTAGAATTTGTGACGGATTGTATTTTAGGGCTCTCTAAAAATTCGTCGCACTGGCGAAAGCCGGTGTCCAGATAGTTTAAAAAACTGGATTCCGGCCTTTGCCGGAATGACGAAATCTGAATTTTTAGAGGTGCCTTTTAACCCAGATTACGAAAAGTTTATCTGGGTTTTTTACTGGGAGACATGGATGAAATTCGCTCGAATAAAAATAGCATCGCTTGTAATCTTACTAAGTTTTCCAGTAACG
>JAUYFR010000328.1 GCA_030690855.1 Gallionellaceae bacterium | reverse complement strand
ATCGACTGCACCATCTCGGCGGTAATCAGCTTCGGCGCGGGCTTGCCGGGAATCAGCGCAGTGGTGATGATGATGTCCACTTCCTTGGCCTGCTTGGCGTACATCTCGCGCTGTGCCTGCTGGAAGCCCTCGCTCATCACCTTGGCATAACCACCGCCGCCACCACCTTCTTCCTCATACTCAACTTTGACGAACTCACCGCCCAAAGACTTGACCTGATCGGCCACCTCGGCACGGGTGTCGTTGGCGCGCACGATGGCGCCCAATCCAGCGGCTGTGCCTATCGCAGCCAAACCCGCTACACCAGCACCGGCGATAAACACCTTGGCTGGTGGCACTTTTCCTGCCGCAGTAATTTGTCCGTTAAAGAATCGCCCAAAAACGTTAGCCGCCTCGATGACAGCGCGGTAGCCCGCCACACCGGCCTGAGAGGTCAAGGCATCCATCTTCTGGGCGCGGCTCAACATGCGCGGCAACGCATCAATAGCCAATACGGTCGCTTTCTTAGCGGCCAATTGAGACATCAATTCTGGATTTTGCGCAGGCCAGATGAAGCCGATCAAGACCCCACCTTCGCGCATCAAGCCAACCTCAGCACTCGTCGGCACTGCCACCTTGAATACAATGTCGGAGCTAGTCCACAACTGGGCTGCACCCACGATGATCTCGGCACCTGCAGTGCGATAAGCTTCATCACTACAATTCGCCGCATCACCCGCACCGGACTCTACTGAAACTTGAAAACCAAGTTTAATCAGCTTCTCAACGACATCAGGTACCGTGGCAACGCGTTTTTCACCGGCAAATGTTTCAGCAGGAATGCCTATTCGCATGGAGTGACTCCTCTTTATTACTAGCTTGAAAAACGCCCGGTTAGGCCGGGCGCTGTATTTTTTATGACGCGATTATATACGAGGATTTACTAGGGATTAACCATTCTATTTGCTTGGCGAAACAGCCAAGGCTAAGCTTCCGAATCAGCGCCCCTTAGTCATCGTGGTAAACATCAGCACCGCCTCACCCTGATACTGCTTATCTGTCTCAGATCGCTTTGGCTTGAGCGCACGCGTTTTAGTGATGCCTTGCTCTGCATTACTTGAAGTGAGATAGAGCTCGCTCTTTTTATCCAGCTGATGCACAGGTAAACGGCTAATCGGATCATCACTGCTCGCCATCAGTTGCACACTCTCCACACCAAAGGGAGCAGATATTTCAAACTTACCGATACTCAGCCACTTGTTGGCATCGTCTGCATTTACATAGCGGATGAAGCGGCGAGCATTCTCTGCTTCAGACATCTCTAACAGGTAAGAGTAGTTTTCACCTTTCTTTGCTACATGCCCTACCACGTAAAAATAGCCAGAGCGATTGAGCTTCACTAACAGCTCAACTTCTTCTTTCTCGTTGAACAGCACATCCGCACTGCCGCGATTGGTAGTGAGCTGCGCTTTGAAATCGCCACTCACTGCCACACCTTCGTGTAGCAGGCGATCAAAGTTCATCGTCGTGGGTTGGGTTTGCAGATCTTTGTAAGCCGCAGGGGCAAGCATCGCGACGCGCGTTTCTAAAGTATTGCCACTGGTATCGAGTAGGCGATATGTGAGGTGAAGACCATTGCTGAGGATTTCGTATTCGCCCTTAAAAATTGTTTGCGCTTTGTCTGGGCTATCCACGCCGTTTAATTTTTCTGCCAAACGATCACGCATTACACGACCAAAGGCAGTGACTTCATGTGAACCTTGCGGCACGGCTGGGTAAATATAGACAGCTTCCGCTTTCAGGCCTTTGCTCAACACCTGCGCGGCAAGTTGCATGGAGGGGCTAGATTTTTCCAGCTCGCGCAGTTGCGCTTCGGTATCGCTACGAGTACGCGTTGGTGCAGTGAACGTTGCATCCCCCAGCAATTGCGCCACAGCGCGATATTTCTCGTATTGCTCGATCACCGTTAACGCCTGAGTGAGTAACAAATAGCGATCATTACCTGAAGCCTTGGCGATGCGAAAATGCAACTCATTGATTTCATTGAGTTGTTCTTTTATTTTTTGAGCATAAAGCACCAAACTTTTAGCGCTATCTAAACTCACTTTGCACAACACTTCACGCCCGACTTCGCTGCACTTTATGTCGGCACCAATCAGCGGAATATCGCTACTCGATTTGATGCGCAACTCATCTTTGCGTTTGCCACTGCCTTCAACCAAGCTGAACGACTCCGATTGCACATTCACAAAAATCGAATTTGCAAGATCGGCGAGTGCTTGGCGTTGCGCTAGCTCTTTGCTGGAAGCACGAGCCTCGGCGTTGAGCGTGGTGGCAGAAGCACCGAGGGACAACAGCAGAAAAATGAAAAATAAAATTGAGGTGCGCATTTTGGTGAGCTCTTTCACTAGTGGCAATTTGAGCCATGTACAAAAACTGCGGGCAGGATGGAACGTAGCGACACCCAACAATAGCCGACATTTAAAATGATGGGCATCCAGTAAATTTAAAGAATTTGCGCGAAGCACAGACAACGCCAACAGCCCATTTAATAAAAACGCTGGGTACCTGCCTACTAGAGAATGACAGGTTTGCTTTAATGTCCGCATGACGAATTCCTAAAATTGAATGCGCGGAATTGTAGCGCAACCCACCCGACTTACTGGATGCCACATCTGATTTCGATTGTTATTGCACACACTGAACTAATAGACAAAAAAATACCCAGAAATCTACAATTTAATGACAATTTCTAGGTATTTGTACTGCCTGATACTACTAATTTGGTGGGTGATGACGGGTTCGAACCGCCGACAATCGCCTTGTAAGGGCGGTGCTCTACCAGCTGAGCTAATCACCCGCATGAAGTCGATATTTTATAGCAACTATATTTTTTTTGCTAGCCAAAAATCAAAACTTTCCGTCAGCAAAATAATTTCAACTAGTCTAAAAATTCATCTGCTTGAAAAATCACCCGCCAGCTAAATATTAATGCTTCATTAATTGTGCGGGTTCAGTTACTGCACCAGTTCCCGCAACTGGCGGGACTGGCTCGTTTTCAACTAATGGCTCTGGCTTCCTTTCCAATGCTAATTCCAAAACTTGCTCAATCCATTTTACGGGGTGAATATCAAGTTTATTTTTTACATTATCTGGAATTTCAACCAAGTCCTTCACATTTTCTTCAGGAATTAGCACAACTTTTATTCCACCTCGTTGAGCTGCCAATAACTTTTCTTTCAAACCACCGATTGGCAATACTTCGCCGCGAAGCGTGATCTCACCTGTCATTGCGACATCAGCTCGGACTGGAATCCCCGTAAGCGCCGAAACAATCGCAGTACAAATTCCAGCGCCCGCGCTTGGCCCATCTTTGGGTGTTGCACCTTCCGGCAAGTGAATATGCAAATCATTTTTCTCATAGAAATTGGCAGCGATGCCTAGATCTTTTGCACGACTTCTCACCACACTCAGCGCAGCCTGAATCGACTCCTGCATCACCTCTCCCAGTTTTCCGGTAGTGGTGGTTTTACCCTTACCTGGCAACACCGCAGTTTCAATAGTTAACAGCTCGCCGCCAACTTCCGTCCAAGCTAAACCTGTAACCTGGCCAACTTGATTATGTTTTTCTGCAATTCCATAACTATGACGGCGCACACCAAGGTACTTATCCAAATTACG
>JAUYFR010000326.1 GCA_030690855.1 Gallionellaceae bacterium | reverse complement strand
CACCCCAAGTTCTCTAAACTTGGAATGATCGCAAATGTTCGTGCTGAAATTCAAATCGTGGACACACATGAATCGCTTGGAACCCTTGTCAATGTTGACGTTGCCGTCGGCACGTCTTAATTAAACCGGACACTACTGATCTAAAGGCGAGGTGTTGTAGAAGTGATGCCCTGATTTTCTGAGTAAAAAAGGATCTGGATTTAGTCCGGCGGCTTGCTTATCGGCAAGTTCGGATAGAACTGCTACTTTTGTAGGATCAAGCACACAATCTAATCGGCGTAGTACGGTAAAAGGCAAAATTACTTTGCCATATTCTGATTGTTTGTAATCGCCGCGAAGAAGGTCAGCGACAGACCAGATGAAAGATGACAGTGCTTGCTGGTTCATTGAGTGGAGGTCTGTTTTAAATGGGCGATACGTTCTAAAGCGGGGGGATGCGACTCGTAAAAGGTCGCATACAGTGGGTCTGGCGTCAATGTTTTAGCGTTGTCTGAATAAAGTTTAACTAAGGCAGAGCTTAAATCATTAGCACTGGTTTGTTGGGCGGCATAGCGGTCGGCTTCGAATTCGTGCTTGCGCGAATAGTAAGAGCCGAGCGGTTGCAGTAAAAAAGTGAAGGGCGGTAGTGCCATAAAAAATAGCAGAAGCGCTAACGCGGTGGATTGGGTTGTTACGCCCAAGCCTTGATAGAACCAGTCTGCTTGCATGAGCTGAGCGAGCAGCCACAAAAAGCCAAGGCTGATGGCGAAGGTGAAGGCAATGCGCTTGATGACGTGACGATGTTTGAAGTGACCAAGCTCATGCGCCAGCACGGCATCAATTTCCGCCGGACTTAGGCGTTGCAGTAGCGTGTCAAAAAACACGATGCGTTTGGTTTTGCCGAAGCCGGTGAAATAGGCGTTGCCGTGGCTACTGCGCTTGGAGCCATCCATCACGAATAAACCGCTGGAGGTAAAGCCGCAGCGATTGAGCAAGGCGTCGATGCGAGATTTAACGGCCTCATCTTGCATCGGTTGGAATTTATTAAAGATCGGGGCGATGAAAGTGGGATAGATAAAGAGCAGCAGCAAGTTAAAAGTAATCCATACCGCCCAAACATAAACCCACCAATAGCTGCCCATTTTTTCCATCAGCCAAAGTATGCCAAATAACAGCGGTAGGCCGAGTGCTGCGCCTAGCAATAAGCCTTTGAGGGCATCCTGTAGATACAAGCCAATCGTCATTTTGTTAAAGCCAAAGCGCGCTTCGATGACAAAGGTGCTGTAAAGGCCGAACGGCATTTCTAAAATTGAACTGATCACGAGCACCGCAACGATGATGCTCATGCCTTGCAGTAGCGTGTTGTCGAAAGTGCTGAGAGACCAGTTGCTGAGGAGCTGAATGCCGCCTCCCAAGGTGAAAGCTAATAATAGTGCAGCATCAAACATGATTGAGCGCAACGCAAATTGAGTTTTTGCGGTGGTGTAGTCAGCGGCCTTTTGGTGAGAAGCGAGATCAATTTTTTCAGAGAAAGCGGCAGGCACTTCGCTGCGGCGCGCATTCACATGATTGAGTTGACGGCGTGCTAGCCAGAGCTTGGTGAAGGTGCTGAGTGCAACGGCTACAAGGAATAGAGTGCTGAATAAAGAGGTCGTCATTGAGTTTTCGTTAAAGTGCCTGCCAAGAAAGTGGGGTGTTGTGCCACAATACGCGCCACACATTTAATCAATAAATAGGGCGGCGAATTATGGCACAAAATCAAAATTACCTGATCTGGTTGGATATGGAGATGACGGGCTTAGTGCCTGAGACTGACCGCATTATCGAAGTGGCGATGGTCATCACCGATAATGATTTGAACACGATTGTGGAGGCGCCAACGCTGGTAGTGCATCAACCCGATAGCGTGATGGAGGCGATGGATGCATGGAATAAATCGACGCATGGCAAGTCAGGTTTGATTGATCGGGTGAAGGCATCGACCTTTGACGATGCGCAAGTAGAAGAACAGTTTTTAGCTTTCCTCAAAGAATACGTCCCCGCAAAAACCTCACCGATGTGCGGCAATTCCATCTGCCAAGATCGCCGCTTTATGGCGCGTTGGATGCCCAAACTAGAAGACTATTTCCACTATCGCAATCTCGATGTCAGTACTTTGAAAGAGTTAGCCCGCCGTTGGAAGCCAGAAATGGCTAAGGGCGTGAAGAAGCACGGCAAACACGAAGCCTTGGCAGACATCTACGAATCAATCGACGAGATGAAGCATTACCGTGAGCATTTCATCAAGCTGTGATTGTTCGGCGATAGCCCGCAGCATAGCGGACACGGAGGAGGGGCATGTTAAGTAGCATCAGAAAAAAATGGCACGGCTTGGGTGTTCAGGAGAAGTTACATATCTTGATTCAAGGCTCGCTGATCGTCCTGTTTTTCCTGTCGATGGAATGGGTCGTGGCGCGTTTTGAAGACCAGATCACGACCTCTGCCGAGGCAAGAGCCGAGGAGACGGCGGACGGTCTGATCAATGGCATGAACATGCTGATGTTGACCGGGCAGATAGGTGATCCGGCGAATCGCAAGATGTTGTTGAGCAAGATGCAGCAGTCGGCGGGGGTCAAAGAGTTACGTATCATTCGCGGGGAGAGTGTGGTTGCTCAGTTCGGTGCGGGACTACCGGAAGAGCAGGTTTTCGATGATGTGGATCGCGAAGTGCTGAAAACCGGGAAGGTGCGTTTTGATCGCGTCGATGTGGACGGTGGCGTACCGCTGTTGCGCGTAGTGGTGCCATTCATCGCAATGGAGAATTTTAGAGGCACCAATTGCCTTTCCTGTCACGTGGCCGAGAAGGGACGCGTCATCGGTGTCGCCAGTGTTGTTATCGATCTGACTAAAGAAAATGCAGTGTTGCAGGAGATCAAGAAATGGCTGTGGGCTGGGCACATCGCCATTCAAATATTCCTTTCCATCATTATCTCTTGGTTTGTGCGTGTCCTCATCGTCAGGCACATCGCTGAGCCGGTGAAGAAATTGCAGATCGCGATGACGGAGATACAGCGCGAGAATGATCTTTCCAAACGCGCCGACGTGGATGAGAAAAATCCGGACATCGGCGAGATGGCGCGCGCCTTCAATGTGCTCCTTGGCAATCTCGAACATGCGACCGAACGTCTCGAACTATTTAGCAAGATGTTTCATGGCAGCGGCGAAGCGATTCTCATCACCGATGCGGAAAAAAACATTGTGGCGGTCAACCCTGCATTTACTGAGATCACTGGGTATCAAGCGGTCGAGGTGATGGGGGGAAATCCAAAAATACTGAGTTCAGGGAAGCAAGGGCCGGATTTCTACCAGACCATGTGGGCCAGCCTCAATGAGGTTGGGCAATGGCAGGGCGAAATTTGGAATCGACGAAAGAGCGGAGAGTTTTATCCGGAGTGGCTGTCCATTGGCGTCGTGAAAAATAGCAAGGGTGAAATCATTAATTACATATCGCTCTTTTCCGATATTACCGAACGCAAGGCGGCGGAACAGAAGATTGAGTTCCTCGCACATTACGACGCGTTGACCAAGCTGCCTAATCGTAGTTTGTTCGCAGACCGGCTCAAACATGCGGTGGTCATTGCGGGTAGAAATGAAAAGAAGGTCGCCTTGTTGTTTTTGGATCTGGATAAATTCAAAGCCATTAACGATACGATGGGACATTTGGCGGGCGATCTCTTGTTGCAATCTGTGGCAGAGCGCTTGAAGTCCTGTGTGCGCGAGTCCGATACGATATGTCGCCAAGGCGGCGACGAGTTCATGATTTTGTTGCCGGAGGTGGAGGCTAGAGCGGATGCGGAGAATGTGGCGCAGAAGATCATCGCTGCGATGGAGGCGTCGCATTATGTGTTGGATAAGGAGCTGGTCATCACCTTCAGCGTGGGAGGGGCGATCTATCCAGACGATGCCGATGATATTGTGACGCTTACCAAGTGTGCCGATGATGCGATGTACCGCGCCAAAGAAAGTGGACGCAACAATTATCAAATGTATTGATGGGGTGATAGATGCGGCACCTGCTGGTTGATATTTCCTCTCACGGTTTCGGGCACATCAGCCAAACTGCGCCGGTGGTGAATGCACTGGCGCAACTCATTCCCTCTCTTCGCATTACTTTGCGCACAACAGCACCGCTGGCCATTTTGCGGCAGCGCTTTGAGTGTGATTTTCGGCATATCCCCGTTGCGTTTGATTTCGGCATGACGATGGCGAATGCGGTTGATGTGCTGGTGGATGAAAGTGCAGCTAACTATCGAAATTTTCACGTTGACTGGGAAGATAAAGTGCGGCGCGAAGCGCAAGCGATGCAAGTCTTGGCGCCTGATCTACTCTTTGCGAATGTACCCTATCTATCACTTGCGGCGGCGCAGAGGGCAGGCGTTCCTGCGGTAGGGATGTGTAGTTTAGATTGGGCTGACATCTATCAGCATTACTGCGTGCGCGATGAGGAGAGTCAAAAAATCCATGCGCAAATGGTCGCTGCATACAACAGTGCGCAATGCTTTTTGCAGCCTGAGCCGAGTATGGCAATGCCTGATTTTCAGAACACTCGCAGCATTGGCCCGATTGCAAAAGTGGCTGCGAATCAACGAGCGAAAATTAATGCGCAACTGCCCTCTGCCAGAAAAGAAAAATTAGTGTTGGTGGCGATGGGTGGCATGGAGTTTCGTTTGCCGATGGAAAGTTGGCCACGCATTGATGGTGTGCGTTGGCTAGTGCCAGCGGTGTGGGGTGTGGCGCGTGAAGACGTTAGCGCCTTTGATAGCTTTGGCTTGTCGTTTAGTGAAGTGCTAGCCTCTTGTGATGCGGTGTTGACCAAACCTGGTTACGGTACATTTACCGAGGCAGCCTGCGCGGGCGTGCCGGTGTTGTATGTGGCTCGTCACGATTGGCCGGAAGAGCCTTATTTGGTCGAATGGCTGAATCAGCAGGGTGTCTGTGTAGAAGTGCCGCGTACCGAATTGGAAATGGGAAATTTGGATACATTGTTGCAACAAGTTTGGTCGAAGGGCGTGCCGCCAATTCCGCACCCCACTGGAGCGAATGAAGCCGCAACTTATTTGGCTGAGTTACTGGCTTCGTAGCGTCATTCATTCATTCAGTATTTTCCAATCCCTAAATGAGTCTGAAGCAAGGACTTTGAATTTGAGTATTTGAA
>JAUYFR010000325.1 GCA_030690855.1 Gallionellaceae bacterium | reverse complement strand
CTCGGATGCACTGATCGAGCCGGAGGCAAAGGCTTTTGAAGCCGTTGCCAAAGGTGATCTCAAAACGGCCTCTTTTTTGGTGTACGGCCCAAAGTACCTTGAGGTCAAGAAGCTCATGGCCGACTTGATTCAGGAGGCGCGCGTCAAAGTTGAAACGCGCCTCACCCAGCGGAAAGTGGAGCTCACTGCAAGGGCGGCATTGTTATCAAACATTGCACTGATTGCGCTGATCTTTAACGCAATAGTCATGCTGGCCGCCCTCATGTTCTTTTTTAGGCGCAAGGTCGTCACGCCGATGAATCTGCTGACGGATAAAACTCAAAAGCTGATTGACGGAGACAATCAGGTGCGCTTTGGTCACGAGGATGATACGACGGAGCTTGGCGATCTGGCGCGTGCCCTTGAGGGTTATCGTCTGGCGGGTGAGAAAGCCGAGCACCAACACAAAATCAATCAGGTGTTAGCAGAGATCGAACAAGCGCTGCAATCGGTTTCAACTTTCGCCGAGTTCGGCGATATTTTATCCGAGCGCCTCGCGCCTATTATGGGGCTGGTCTATGCGGCGTTGTACCTGGCCGATAAAGACAAGACGCACTTGCGCCGCGTCGGCGGATACGGCTGCGACGACACGATTCATGCCACTGGTTTTGCATGGGGACAAAGTCTGGTTGGGCAAGCCGCACTCGATCAACGGCAGATTTCCTTGGCACTTTCTGCGGACGACAATGTCGATGTCAGCATGGGAATGGGCAAGCTGTATATTCGAAATTTGCTTATTTCGCCGATCATGGATCGCGATATGGTGCTGGCGGTGCTTGAGCTGGGAACGCTCCAAACCTTCGACAGCAAGCAGATGCTATTTTTAGAAGCTTTGCTACCGAATATGGCCGAAAAAATTCAGATACTTGCGGGCAATGTCGCTACACGCGAGTTGCTGGAACAGACTCAACAACAAGCCCAAGCGCTGGCAGCTTCCGAGCTGCAAATGGCTGCTCGGCGTGACGAACTCGAAGCCAGTCAAGTGATTCTGGCTGATAGCCGCGCGACCATGACGGCGTTGATCAATTCGATTCCAGACCTGATTTTTTATAAGAACCATGAAGGTGTTTACCTCGGCTGTAATGACGCATTTGGAAAGTTAGTTGGGCGATCCGCATCAGAAATTACAGGCAAGACCGACTATGAAATTTTCCCGAAAGAAGTCGCTGATTTCTTCCGTGGCAAGGATCTCGAAATGTTGTCCGAGCTAAAGCCATACTCCAATGAAGAGTGGGTTGACTATCCAGATGGTAGTCACGTCATGCTCGACACGCTGAAGTCTCCATTTTGGAGTAGTGAGGGTAAGTTACTCGGCTTGCTGGGTATTAGTCGGGATGTGACTGAGCGCCAACAAGCCGCAGAAAAGTTGCGTATGGCAAGTTTTCAAAGTGAACAGGCACTTGATTTGACTAAGTCTGGTTATTGGCATGTACCGCTTGATGGTTCTGGTTGGTTTAACTCATCCGATCGCGCTATAAAAGTATTCGGCGACATCCCTCGCGAAGATTGTCGCTATCGAATTATGGAGGAGTGGTTTGCCAATGTTGAGGCGGGAGACAAGGCCGCGTCAGAAGCAACGCTGGAGAATTTTTCCGCAGCAGTTGAGGGGCGCATTCCTGAATACAACTCAATCTATGCCTACAAGCGGCCGATTGATGGCAAAACTATCTGGATTCACGCATTGGGTCGAGTGGTCAAAGATGCAGAAGGTAAGTCCACCGACATGTACGGCGTTACCGTGGATATTACAGAAAGTAAACTAGCCGAGGACAAACTTAGAGCCGCTTTGCAAGTCGCCGAAGATGCCACCAAAGCCAAGAGCGATTTTCTCGCCAACATGAGCCACGAGATTCGTACGCCGATGAATGCAATTATCGGCATGTCGCATCTGGCGTTGCAAACCGACCTCAATTCCAAGCAGCGCAACTACATTGAAAAAGTGGATTCCGCCGCGAAAAATTTGCTCGGCATCATCAACGACATTCTCGACTTCTCCAAGATCGAAGCTGGAAAAATGTCGATGGAAAAAGTCAATTTCCATCTCGAAGACGTGCTGGAGCACCTCTCTGATTTATCGGTGATCAAGGCACAGGACAAAGGCTTGGAGCTGTTGTTCGATGTGGGTACGGACGTGCCGACCGCACTGGTGGGCGACTCATTACGCCTCGGTCAGGTGGTCATCAATTTGGTGAACAATGCGATCAAGTTCACCGAGAAGGGTGAGATCACCGTGGGCATTCACAAGCTGGCCGACACCCCGGACGGTGTGCAACTGCGCTTCACCTGCAAAGACACCGGCATCGGCTTAACCGGGGAACAACGCAAAAAACTGTTCAGTGCTTTCTCGCAAGCTGACGCTTCCACCACCCGCAAATATGGCGGCACGGGCTTGGGCTTAACGATAAGCAAGAAGATCGTCGAAATGATGCAGGGCGAAATTGGTGTGGACAGCGTGCCCGGCGAAGGCAGCACATTCCACTTTACCGCCATCTTTGGTGTGCAGAGCGAACAGCGCAAATTGACGGTGAGTGCAGACGATGTAAAGGGTTTGCGCATTCTGGTGGTGGACGATAACGCCAGCGCACGCGAAATTCTGCAAAACATTTTGGCCTCGCTCAAGTTTGAAGCAACTGCCGTTAGCAGCGGTGCGCAAGCGATTGGCGAATTGGAGCAAGGGCATCTCGAACATCGCCCTTACGGACTGGTGTTGATGGACTGGATGATGCCCGGCATGGATGGGGTGGAAACCATCCGGCGCATTCGTGCCGATAAAAAGATCGCCGAAACACCGGCCTTCGTGATGGTCACCGCCTACAGTCGCGAAGAGTTGCTGCAAAGCGCGGCTGATGTGCAAATTGACGGAATACTGGTTAAACCCGTCAGCCCGTCCACCCTGCTCGACAGTATTCTCAATGCGCTAGGCAAAGAAGTCGCCAATCAAACGCGCAAGCACGAGAAGCGTTCGAATTACCAAGAGGCCGCGCTACTGGTGAAAGGTTCTCATCTACTGCTGGTTGAAGATAACGAAGTGAATCAAGAGCTGGCGTTAGAGATTTTGCAGGATGCCGGCTTGACGGTGGATGTGGCGAATAACGGCAAAATCGCGGTCGAAAAAGTGGCGTTGAATCACTATGACGCG
>JAUYFR010000318.1 GCA_030690855.1 Gallionellaceae bacterium | reverse complement strand
TCCGCGAATCGCCCAAGTGCTTCTCCATGCGTCAACCTCGGCTTGTTCGCCCGATAACTCGCTATAACAGGCCAAGCTTTTAGCGATATATTTGAAGACATAAGAGGCCGCAGAGGCGAGCCTGTTGTTTCTTTCCCATTTACAACCGGCATCACAATTCCAGCCATCCACTTTTCTGAATTCGTCCTCAATTGTTTGCATGTCTGATGGGTTGGCAAACATCAATAAATGAATGTGCGTTGTTGAGTCTTTTTGGGGTTCAGTAACCCATAGGCCCGCAGGCAAAATCTCCATTTTTCTTAAACTCAAAAGGACGCTTCTATAATTCTTATGAAGCCAAGTCATGGCGTCATTTGCAAACGAAATACCGTCCCATGAGCTGTTCCCATTGGCGGGGTTGGGATGAAAAGAAGGTGGAGGGGTTAAAGTAATAAATACCCAATCCATTCCGCTTTTTTTAGAGAACTCTTCAAGCCCTTTCACCATTACATATTTTTCGTCAAAGAGTTTCTTTTGCGCGCCATCCATGATGTTGAGCATAGATATAGCAACGCCATTTTTGACCATCACTTTATTTTGAGCGAAGTTTCTCCAACCTACTTTCTGTTCGTTTCTCATGCCGACCTGATACGGTGTGCAACGCTCATATTTGCCCACGCCATCTTTAATTGAGCCGATCAATCCAAGCTTAATATTGAGCTTAGCCACTGCCTGCTTTGCGGCTTTTCTGAGCTTTCTTCTACCCTTTAACTCTGTATCAAACATGGGATGCTCGTCCAAGCCTAGGAGCTTGCAAGCTAGTGAGCCGCGTCCGTCATCCTCTTTAATTATTTTGAATTTTTGGAAACGAAGGAAATTAGAAAAACCGCTTTTGGCCAGTTTAATAATGTTGTCATTAGTTAATTCTTTTTGAATCTCCACAACGCTTTCGACCTCAAAAGCCAGATCGATGAATTCATAAAAAGCTGTTTCGTCGTTGTGTCGCTCCCATTTGTCGAACGCCCATTCGAATTTTTTATCCATTACAGCGGATGCCGCAGGATCAATTATTAAAGATGTAAATTTTGCTAACTTGATTAAGAGTTTAGAAAAATTTATGTGTGCTTGAACAGCCTCACCTCGGTTGTTAATGCCCGTGGTTGAACGGTTGTAGATACGCGCTAATAGCGCATTGGGAATTTCTTCTTGTCTTAATAATTCTGCGATTGACATTGCTTTATTCCTTTTAAGAATAAAAGACTTGCAATTTCAACGCGTTTAGTTATAATGAATTCACTGGTTTCCAAACAGTAACCCATTGGCCCTGAACGCGTTAAAACGTTGCAGGGCCTTTTTATTGGGCTTCGATTAGATGTGGATTTTGAGCAAGAATCAGCGCTTCAATATCGTTTAACTTCCAGTAGCTACGGAAGCCGATCTTGATAGGCTGAGATAACCAACCCCTTTTTACCCAGCGCCAAATTGTGGCGTGAGAGAGGCCTAGTTTTTGTTCGATTTGTTTTTTGGTAATTAAGTCAGATGTGATAATCATTATGAGCAACCCCTGACATCGGTTGACCCTAGAGAGTTGCCCAAGATGTCTTTTGGATTCTTTACAAGTATTGGCCCTGTAAGTAGGCGTGCTTGATGGTGTCAATGGAGTTGCCTAGTTGTTGCCTTAACTAAAAACGAACGCTGAAGCTATTTTTAGTTAGCCGCACAAGGTTAGATGCGGCGTAAATGATTACAATTATAATGATACACTTCTTTTAACATAAAATCAAGCGTTTTATGAATTAACCTTGTAACTCTTTGTTTTCTCTAAGTTTATCAAGATGATCCGCCCATGTCTGCATCATTGGAATGCGCTTTTTTAAATATTTAGCTCTGTCGTAAGCCGTGCCATTAGCTTCTGTGGTCTTATGGCTCAATTGTCGCTCAATAAATTTTGAATCTATATCGTATTCCTCACTCAGCTGGGTTCTAGCAACCGAGCGCCAGCCATGACCAGTAAGCTCTTCTTGCGTATCAATCTCAAGGGATTTTAAAGCCGCGTTCATTGCATTATCGGACATGGGGCGCATTACAGAACGAGCGCCGGTAAAGACATAGCCGCCCCTATTCTCAAACGTATGAGGTTTTATTTCTTCTAACAATTCTAAAGCTTGACGCGATAAAGGCACGATATGAGGCCCTGCGCCTTTCGAAGCATCGTACTTCCAAAGCTTCTCATTAAAATTAATTTCTGACCATTTCATTTGTCGCAGCTCTCCTGGTCGTGCGAATAGATAAGGAGCCAGCCTCAAGGCCGTCTTTACTTGAATTGAACCGCAATAAGTCCAAATCGTGCGTAAAAGCGCCCCTGTTTTATTAAGGTCTTGAGCCGGTGAAGCGAAGTTTTTTTGCTTCACCGATGGAAAGGCATTTCTTAAAGATGCCGTAACGTCAAAATCAATAAAATTCTTATTCTTGGCTGACTTAATAATCTGACTAGCTTCTTGCTTAACCCTTAATGCCACATCTAGCGTGCTATTTTTTATAACGTATTCCGTTAGTTGCAATATATCGGCGCTAGTTACCAAATGAATGGGTCGATGCCCTATTTTTGGATAAGTAAAGCGACTTAAGCGACTTTTTACTTTCCTTTGTGTTGACTCGGATTTTTTGCTTAAAAAGTCTTTTACCCATAATTCAGCGATAAACCTGAAGGTGTTGTCACCTTTTAATATCTCCGTTTGCTTTTCCTTCCGTTTCTCTTCTGCCGCATCACCTTCTCTATTGGCGCGCTTGGCTTCAATTAACAAATCCCTTGCTAGCGATAATGTGATGACGGGGTATAGGCCGAAAGTGATTGTTTTTTGTTTACCGTTTTTTGTGTAGTTAAACCTAAAACTTTTGCCGCCCGATGGAGTTACGAAAAGATACAGGCCATCACCGTCATTTAACTTGTAGGCTTTTTCTTTAGGTTGAGCGTTTTTAATCTGCTTGTCGTTCAGTAGCTTACTCGCCATATGCCGCCTCGTTTTTGGTTAAATACCATGACCTCCTTGGGATGCCATAGCCAATACCATAACCGAGCGTGAGACAGGATGCAACAAGATGACCAGAAATGATACAGAGTGTTTTTGCTATAAAACGCTCAAAACAAGTAACTACGGTGGTTTTATTGCTAATTAGTAATAAAAAAGCCACCCTTTAGAGTGGCTTTTTGCATTAGGTGGTGGGAGCAACTGGGATCGAACCAGTGACCTTTTCCTTGTCGAGGAAATATTCTACCGCTGAAATATGCTCCCTAACGTGGCGCGCATTATAGAGATTTGACTTGTGTGCCACAAGCATTAATAACTTTCGTGGGCAAGGTTCTCAAAGCGGGTGTACTCACCTCTAAATGCCAGTGCGATTGAGCCAATGGGGCCGTTACGTTGCTTACCAATAATAATTTCGGCCTTGCCCTTGTCTTGCGAATCTGGGTTGTAAACTTCATCTCGGTAAATAAATAAAATCAAGTCGGCGTCTTGTTCGATCGCGCCTGATTCACGCAGGTCCGACATGATGGGCCGCTTATTAGGGCGTTGCTCCAAGCTACGGTTTAGCTGCGACAAGGCAATCACGGGAACCTGCAATTCTTTCGCTAACGCTTTTAGCGAACGTGAAATTTCTGAAATTTCGGTTGCGCGATTTTCACCGCCACCGCCTTTACCTGAGGTAGGTGAAGACATCAGCTGTAAATAG
>JAUYFR010000305.1 GCA_030690855.1 Gallionellaceae bacterium | reverse complement strand
AACCCCTCCCAACCTCCCCTTGCACCCGCAAGGGGTACGCCGCCAGACACTCGCCCTGCGGGCGGTCTTGGCGCTGCCAGGGGAGGGGCTGGCTCGGCTCTCCCCCTGACAAGGGGGAGTTGGAGGGGGTTGGGTTCTAATAAACAATCTAGGTTTAACTTAAACATTTCCTGCTCTCCATCCATTTACTCGTGCGCACTCAGCACACTTTTATCTTTAGTTTCGTTCACTAAGCTAGCGCGCCGCGCATAGGCTGCGGCATCCTGCTCACGCCCCAACAGTTTGGCCGTACGCGCTAAACCATTTAAATCTTCAGCGATACGTGATGACAACCCCAAGGGTTTATCCATCTCTAATGCAGACTGATAATGCGTTAGCGCATCAGCATAGCGCTGCAACTTTTCTTCCGCACCTGCTTGCACACGCAAGGCATTCGCTTGCTCTTCCTTGCCCGCCTCTACCGCTTTACCTACTATTTGCGCCAAAGCAAGTGCCGTCTCAGCATTACCATTGAGTAAGAAAATTCTTGCGCGCAGTGTGTCGATATTAAAGCGCTGACTACATTTTTTTTCGCAGGATTTTTCAGCCAGTTGCAAACTCGTATCCGCCTCCCCAAAACGCCCTAGATTCGTCAAAATCACCGCCTTACGAAATGCAGCGGTGAGTTGCGAATCTGCGGGGTAGAGAGGTGCGCGCTCCAATAGAATTTTATCTAACCAAGCGAGCGCGGCTTCATCCTCGTGCAACTGATGGGCGACAGTTGCCAAGTTAATCATAGTAGTTGCCGCGCCTGCAGTGTCATCTAACGATTGTTGCAAGATGAGCGCTTTGTTAAAGCTATGTTGGGCACGCTGCAACTCTCCGCCATTGAGCGCGTGGCGCGCATCTTTTTCAGCGGCATGTAGTTTTTCGAGCAATTGCGGTTCGCGCGGTGGTGGCGTACTGCTACCGCAGGCGGTTACAGTAAATAAAACGGTCAATAGCCATATTTTATATATTGCGTTAGTCATGGCTATCCATCCTCACAGGCCCCTTTTCAGGCACGGGTACGCTGCCCTTTAACGGCCACATGGTACTTAAACCATTCACCACCTCGATCGTGCTGCCCATCATTTCGCGAGTTTTACCCATCGTTTCGCGTGTCTCGCCAACCATGCCAGGTAATTGCGGCACCGTTTGTTGTACGGACTTATTGATCGTCTCGGTAGTTTTACGCAGATTTTCCATACTGCTATCGACTTTGTTTAGCAATCCTGGCAAGTCTTGATTGAGCTTGGTGGTGATGGTTTCAGCTTGAACCGCAGACTGTCGTAGTGAGTGCAACAACGGCCCCACTTCGTTATTCAAATTTTTATCCACACTCACCAATACTTGGTCGATTTTTTGTCGAGTGCCGCGCATCTCGCTGGCGAGACCATTGATCTCGGCGGTGAGCTGTCGCACATTTTTTAACGTCTGCCGTACATCGCCATCAGGATCGGAAAGAATTTTGTGCACGTCATCAATGATCGGCATAACACGGCCTTTCACTTCCATCACCGCTTGCTCTAAGCCGTTCGCCCGCTCAAAAAGCACCTTGCTTCCGCCCACCAACACGGGCTTATCTTCTGAGCCACGGCTAATGTCCAATACGCCATCACCGATCACACCTTCTTTTTTGAGGCTCACCACGGAATCTTGACGTAGCAAAACAAGGTGTTTAGTTTCGATTTCAATTTCAACCTGCACGTGACCTTGCTCATCCAACGCAAGCGAAGTTAATTTGCCAATTTTGAAACCGCTAAATTTAACTGGGATGCCCTCTTTTAAATCTAACCCAGTGTCTGCCACAAAATAAATGGGCGACTTCGGTGTGAACGCGCCTTTTTTCATGCCCGTCCAAAAAAACACCAGCCCCATGCCCAGCACAGCCAGCAAAACAAAGAGCGCGGCTTTGCCAAACAAATTTTTGAAGCGATCATCTTTGTCTGCTAACAGTGTCAATTTAACCTCTCTGGGTCAATTCCCAGTCCCTTGGGGCGTCGTGTTTTTCGTAGGTCGGGATTCACCTCGAAGAGGTTCTTGCACCCTTTGGGTGTCCCGACGCTTTTGCTGCGATTCACTAACCTCGTCGGGATGAATCCCGACCTACAAAAATCCAACCACCCAAGACCTCGCTACTTGCGGCAGGGTGGTTTAACCTCATTCAATTTTTTGCCAAGGTAGCGATGTCGGCCTATCGGTAATTGCCAACACTGCACCATTTTTTCCAGCATAAACATCTAGCGCCGTAACCCACTGTTCCGTCAATAGAGCGTCAACACCTTCAAATACTTTTGCATCAATTACCAGCAGTTGCGGCATTTGCACCAGTGCCCGCAACAAGCCTGCTAACTTTCGCTGCCATAACTCGATACTGGCAGGTGGCGCAGCCATAAAGTCAGCAAATGCATTTTGCTCCATGCCAAGCAATGCCAACCAATGTTTTACCCTTTGCTCTGCCTCTGGCTCATCATGCCGAAAATGATGCCAGAGTGGCAACGTGACATTTTCCCAAACTTTGAGATTGCTAATCAACCCACCGTTAGCGGACACCCACGCCACGCGTCCTTGACGTGCTTTGTGCAGCGCTTGCCAAATCACGGGAATCTCACGATTTTGATGCCTGCGCTCGCCGCCTTTCGTTAACTCATTGTTTTTATTGAGTCTTCTATCTCCTTGCACGATCTGCACACGACCTAGCTTCGCCACTTCTACGCCCGTCACGAGGTCAATCATAGCCTCTTTTTCTACTGACGAAGTGAGCTCAAGCACCCGCTTATCGCCGCAAGACAAAGTGAAAGAATGGGACCGTGTCGAATCTGCACATTGCACTTCAACGACTCTAAATAGCTCCGTCATCAGGAGAACACCAACACGGTGATGAGGCCGTCGCAGGCAAATACCGCGAGCAGGCTTTGCATCACGGCGCGTGACGCCGCCACCGGAATTTCCGTCATCGCACGATGCACGCTAAGTCCGTAGTAACAAGACACGATAGAAACGATGGTGCCGAAACA
>JAUYFR010000304.1 GCA_030690855.1 Gallionellaceae bacterium | reverse complement strand
AGAACAAGCCGCCGCTGCGAAGCCGAAAAACACCGAAGTGCTCACTCCGCAGCAGCAGGCAGATATTGCCGAGATTGATGCTCGTCGCGCACAGGCACATGAAGCCGCAAAAACTGACACTGAGCCTAAAAATTAACTATGTGGATATCTCCTTTCTTTACTAAATCCAGCAGCGTGAGCGAAATCATGTTCAAAGTGATGCTGGCGCTCGTGCCCGGTATCGCCGCTTACGTTTGGTATTTCGGTCCCGCGATTTTGGTTTCCATCGCGCTCGCCTCAATCACCGCGTTGGCAACTGAGGCAGCGATGCTCAAATTGCGTGAGCGCCCACTCAAGCCGTTTTTATCTGACAATAGCGCGTTACTCACTGCTTGGTTGCTAGCACTTTCCATCCCGCCGCTCGCACCGTGGTGGCTAGTGGTTGTGGGCACCGCCTTCGCCATCGCCGTTTCAAAACATCTGTATGGCGGCTTGGGCAACAACCCGTTTAATCCGGCAATGATTGGCTATGCCGTGCTGATCATCTCTTTCCCCGTACACATGACGCACTGGCTCAGTCCTCTTGCTGTTGGTGGCGTCGACCTGTCTTTTGTCGATCAACTCAATTACATTTTCAACAACGTGTTGCCGAATGAAATGAAGCTAGATGCGGTAACGATGGCCACGCCGCTCGACACGCTGAAGACACAATTACCGCTAGATGTTTCCATAGATAAAATTCGCGAGATGCCAATTTTTGGCTATCTCGGTGGTAAGGGTAGCGAGATGGTAGCGATTGGCTTTGCCATTGGCGGAATTTATTTATTGCTTAACCGCATCATTACTTGGCATTTGCCTGTTGTTTTTTTAGCGGCACTATTTGCCACTGCGGGCATCTTCCAACTCATCGACCCTACGCATTACGTTGCGCCGCTGTTTCACTGGTTTTCAGGCGCGGCCATGTTAGGCGCATTTTTTATTCTCACCGACCCCGTTACTTCGCCCACCACCGCTAAAGGAAAAATTATTTTCGCCGTGGGCGCGGGCATCCTCACTTATCTCATTCGTGTGTTTGGCGGCTTCCCCGATGGCGTTGCGTTTGCCACTTTACTGATGAATATCTGCGTGCCGTTGATCGATGCGTGGACGCAGCCAAAAGTGTTCGGCAAAAAGGAGAAAAAATCATGAGGCGCATTGCCCGCTCCACTTTGCAAACTGCTTCCAACTTAGTGTTTTTCGCCATCATTGGTACTGCGATCTTGGCCGCCACATATTTTTTGACCCACGAAAAAATCGTTGAAAGCGAAAAGGCAGAAAAGCTAAAGCTCATCACGCAAATCACTCCAACAACGCTGTATGACAACGACATCATGCAGGACACGTTGAGCATTTCAACAGACCCACTTCTAGGTAATGATGGCGAGACGCTGGCGTATCGTGCTCGTCTTAACGGCGAACCCTCAGCGGTTGTTTTAGAGGCAATTGCACCGGATGGGTATAGCGGCAAGATTGCACTTATCCTCGCAGTTAAAGCTAATGGCGAACTCGCTGGCGTACGCGTGGTGACTCACAAAGAAACCCCAGGACTCGGCGACTACATCGAGTTACCGAAAAATCCGTGGATTAAGAGCTTTGACGGAAAGTCGCGCGAGGCATACAAGGATGCCGATTGGAAAGTGAAAAAAGACGGCGGACAATTTGATTACATGGCGGGCGCAACCATCACTCCACGCGCCATTGTTAAAGCTGTGAACAAAGCATTGCAGTATTTTTCAGCCAACCGCGACAAGTTATTCGCACCAAATACCTCATCTCCTGACAAGGGGAAGCTCGGCGAGGTTAAAGGAGAAAAGCATGAATCTCAATGAATTCAAAGAGATAGTAAATAATGGCGTTTGGAAACAAAACACCGGCGTGGTGCAGCTACTTGGCCTTTGCCCGATCTTGGCGGTGAGTAGCACCGTCGTAAATGGCGTCAGCTTGGGTATCGCCACCGCCATTGTGATGGCACTCAGCGGCGCAACTATCGCCCCCATTCGCACCTTTGTGCCGAACGAAATTCGCATTCCCGTATTTATTCTCATCATCGCGGTGCTCGTCACCGTGGTGCAGTATTTGATGAACGCTTATATGTACGGGCTCTACGTCGTGCTCGGCATTTTCATTCCGCTGATTGTCACTAACTGCATCGTACTGGCACGTGTGGAAGCCTTCGCTTCAAAAAATCCAATGGGCGCATCTGCGTTAGATGGTTTTGCCATGGGCTTAGGACTGACGTTGGTGCTGGCAGTATTGGGAGGCATTCGCGAAATCGTTGGCCACGGCACACTATTTTCCGGCATTGATTTAGCGCTCGGCGACGTCGCTAAAGATTGGGTGATTCACGTGATCCCAAATTACAAAGGTTTCTTGCTCGCCATCTTGCCGCCGGGTGCCTTTATCGGCTTAGGTTGCTTGATCGCAGGAAAAAACTGGTTGAATTTGCGCGCGGAACAAAAACTTAAAGTCACACCGACAAGGCCCTCAGAGCAAAATACGATGGCGGTATAAAGGCAGGCCGAGATCGTTTACAAAGGTTAAATAAAGCCAGGCCTGAGCTCTTTGTGTGATATCTCCCCGGCCCCGATGTCGCCCCATTATCCTTGCAATTCGTGGAGTGATTATCCATAATTGCATGAATGATTAACCGCCACTTATCCTCCCGACTTGCCGACGCACTGACTTATTCCCCTGCGGTGGTGTTGCTTGGCCCGCGTCAAGTGGGCAAGACTACGCTGGCCTTGGCAGTTGGCGAATCTCATGGGGCACTTTATCTCGATCTTGAGTCTGAACAGGATCGCGCAAAACTTGCTCAGCCGGAGTTATATCTCGCCGACCATCAAAACACGCTGGTTATTCTGGATGAAGTGCATCGTGCGCCTGGATTGTTTCCAGTATTACGCGGGTTAATTGACAAAGGACGTCGCGCAGGGCGAGGTAGCGGACAATATCTGTTGCTGGGATCGGCATCGCTCGGTCTGCTCAAACAGTCCGGCGAAACCTTGGCGGGGCGCGTTGCGTATTTAGAGCTCGCACCATTGAATGTATTGGAAACGCAAACGATACCGATGGATACACTGTGGCTACGCGGCGGCTTTCCAGAAAGTTTGTTGGCAACCAGCGGGGTGCGCAGTCTGCGTTGGCGACAAGATTTTATTCGTACTTATTTGGAACGTGACATCCCGCAGTTTGGCCCTCGCATCGCGGCAGAAACATTGCGGCGTTTCTGGGGAATGTTGGCGCATCATCAGGGCGGCATCCTCAATACCGCACAATTTGCCCGCAACCTCGGCGTGGATGTTAAAACCGCCGGAAGCTATCTCGACTTGCTGGTCGATTTGTTACTGGTGCGCAGATTAATGCCTTGGCACGCGAATCTCGGCAAGCGCTTGATAAAAACGCCCAAGGTCTATGTGCGCGACAGCGGCTTGGTTCACGCGCTGCTCAATATTCCCGATAAAGAAGCTCTGCTCTCTCACCCTGTAGTGGGGCAGAGCTGGGAATGTTTCGCCATCGAAAATTTATTGGCGTGTGTACCCGAGCAAGTTCAAGGCTTTTACTACCGCACCAGTGGCGGCGCGGAAATTGACCTACTACTTTCGTGGCCAGATGGGCGCCTGTGGGCAATTGAAATCAAGCGCAGCCTCAGCCCAAAATTAGAAAGAGGTTTTCATTCGGCTTGCACCGATCTCAATCCGGTAAAAAAATTCGTGGTTTATCCGGGAACAGAGCGCTACCGAATGGCAGCCGATATCGAGGCGATTCCATTACCGATGTTGGCTGCGGAACTGAGGGCGGCTACCTCTTTATAAGTCGAGTCTAACCCTGAGGACTACCCATTTTATGCGCTAGCCTAAACCTTCTTCACACCTTCGCCATATTTAGCAACCACTTTGTCCGCTGTCAGCAGCATCAATCCCTCTACGCGCGCTTGATTCACGAGGATGCGGTCAAACGGGTCTTTGTGCAAAGGGGGAAGATCATTCACGGCAACAGTGTGTTCGCTGGTGACAGATAATTCGCGATAGCCGTTGACCAACAACATGCGCCACAAGCGACGCGAATCAACGTTGAAATCCGAACGCTCAAGCCCATTCTTGATCGTGATTTCCCACAAACTGGCAGAGCTGAACACAAGTTGATTGGAAGGATCAAGCAACAAGGCGCGCGCTTTAGCCGATAGACGCTGCGGCTCACTCGCCGCCCACAATAACAAGTGAGTATCGAGTAAAAGATTCACACCTTACACCCCGCAAACAAGCTCTCGATCTCAGTGCCACCCATAAGATCGAAATCATCAGGTACGACGAACTCTCCCGCCATGAAGCCGAGGCGGTTACTGGTTCCCACTTCCGCCTTGCCCAGCGCGATGACCTTCACCATCGGCTTACCCGCCTTGGCAATGATGAATGACTCGCCTTGCGCAGCTTGATCCACCAGCTTGGAGAGCTGTGTTTTTGCATCGTGAATATTAACGGTTAGCATGGCAACCTCCAGTTGAACTAATGGTTATTAGTCTACATCAGGCAAGGGAAATCGCAAAGGCCAGACTTAAAGTCGAAACCGTGGTCTGTTTCTATTGTTTCCAAAATTAGAAAGAGGTTTTCATTCGGCTTGCACCGACCTCAATCCAGCAAAGAAATTCGTGCTTTATCCGGGAGCAGAACGCTACCGAATGGCAGCCGATATCGAAGCGATTCCATTACCAATGTTGGCTAAGGAATTGAGGGAGGCTACCTTTTTATGAGTCGAGTCTGCTCCAGCTATCCCGTCAGTGAATTTCATAAGGTAAACGACTATTAAGAAACCTTGATGCGGCTTGCGCATCGCCATACTTTAAAAGATATGTAAAGTTATCTGTATCAATCACATAAAAATGGTATTCATCACCACAAGAGCTTCCGCCACAGTTACTCCAAATTAACAAGCGCTCGCCAGCTGCAGTCGGAACACAAGCCATCCCATTAAAATCAGACAAAGCGCCAACCCCGTCTCCACTGTAAAGAGCGCGATACTTATAAAACTCCTCATCTCCAACAAAAATTACGCTATCTTTATCAGAGGAGGTCTGAAAAATATTATCAAAGGCGTTAGTTATTCCCGCAATTAGGATTCTGGAATTTCCGCATGTACCATTAACCTCACATACCCCGTTATCACATCGCACACTCAAAGACTTCTTGCCTTCCATTGGGTGAATTCTCACAGACGTTTTCTGCAACACCTCGGCGAGTATCGTTTTCCCCTTAACGTGAAGAGTATTCTGAACTTCCGGTTGCACTAGCGAATTACTTGATCGCGTAACTTGATCTTCAAGTTTATCGTGCACTCCCGATTCCGCAGAGCTCAATGCCACTTCTTTAGCCTGCGCTCTCGAATTCAAAACCACCATAGCGGTCACCACTAGCAGCAATATTTGAAATACCCAAGCCGCAATAACTAGACCGTTTCGACCTTTTTTAGTTTGCACAACAACGCTGTCTGTCATCATGTCATGTAGCGCTTGCCTCTTAGCCGTAAATGGCTGCATGAAATAGCCTATCCCTAAAATAATCGCAGAAATCCATCGACCCAAAAATCGCCCTAACGCCCTCGCAAAACTCAATTTCGATTGATCTGCTCTGAGCACATGAAGATGGAATAATTTTTTGCCGATCGTGGCAGCGTCTCTTGATTCAGAAACGGAGAAATACATCATGATAAAAAATGCCAATACGCCATAGCCCACTAACTGCACGTTGTCGCTTTCGCCTTTTGTCAGGCGAGCTATCACGGTAGCGAAACCCAAGCTGACTATTTGCCAATCCACAATGTAGGCTGCTCCTCTGCGCCAGAAGCTGGCGTATTGAATTTCTAAGGGCACCTCGGTCACTATTGTGCTATCTGAGACTTGAGTTGCCAGTGGTGCTATTTCTTGCCTTATCGTTGCACCACACGACTTACAAAAATTAGCTTCATTCACATTTTCAGTGCCACATTTTGAACAGAACATTTCATCCCTTTTCAAATTTTACAGCCCCCTAATAGAGGGGGCTATCATTCAATAATTTTTCACCCACATGGATTTCATTTGGCCCGCTCAAAAACTTCTTGGAGCTGCGCCTTAATCGCATCTCCGATGACATCAGCAGGCTCCCAATATGTGGCCTCAAAAACCGGCATAGATTTTTTCTGGCCAGCAACAGTCGAGTAAGAGCCATTCGCTACGTATCTTCCAATCAATCTAAACCACACGCCAATTTTGGCAGTGTCGTAGTATCTGCTTTGCATTGATTTGGGTATTTTGACGCGAAAATATGTATGCTCTGTGTTCCGATATCCGAGCATGCGCAAGCCTTCAACGCCATTACTCGCCATAAACTCAGGCTTGTTACCTGCAGAATCTATCACTCCCACCATAGCGTAAAGCTTGTTATCCGGCTTGATCTTCGGGGCACTGGCAAAAGCCATTCCATCAACAGCCCCAGTAGCGATCTTCAACTCACTAAAGTTTTCGGGTTGCTTGCGCCCAGACTTCAAATCAGACTCAAGTGCTAGGCGCTTGGCTTCCTCGATTTTGAGACGTTCATTTTCTGCGGCTTGCCGCACACGGACTAAACCGCTTCGCGGTATGGGCGCTGCGTAGTCGAGTTTGAAGTGAGTTTTAAGTGTGCTGGCGGTTGACAGAAGAGCACCGCAGCTTATGTTGAGAAGTGAGGCAATCCGCCTCATTTTTCGATAGGAGCAGCAT
>JAUYFR010000301.1 GCA_030690855.1 Gallionellaceae bacterium | reverse complement strand
GGCTTCTAATTTTTGTTTGCGATCTTGGTTGTAGAAGAAGCGTGCATCGGCTAAGCGAGGTCGCACAACCCTTTGATTTCCTTCGATAATATGATGCGGATCGGGAATTTGCATATTGGAAACGATCAAAAACTTATTCAGCAATTTTCCAGTGTTATCCAGTAGCGGAAAGTATTTCTGATTTTGCTGCATGGTGAGAATTAAGCACTCTTGTGGCACTTCGAGATACTCCTGCTCGAATTCGCCGACATAGACTTCCGGCCATTCGACTAGCGCCGTCACCTCATCTAACAAGGTGCTCAATACGCTACGGTCTTCATTAGAAAGGCTGAGAAGTTTCTGTATGTCGAAATTGGCATGACCGACCCAAATCGCATTGAGTGATTCGGCATGCTTGTCTAATTTAACTGCAATGATTTCGCGACGCTTAGCAATGCTCGGAATGACATGCCCCTCGTTTTCAAGCAGGTTCTCGTAATCGTCAGCGCGGGTAATAGTGAGCGCATCTTGCGCCAAAAAGCGGTGACCACTGGTGACGTTGCCACTTTGCAAACCAAGCGCTTCGACGAGGATGGTACGGCTGCCATGTAACACCGTGAGTGCATGCACGGGGCGCACAAATTGGTGATCTGAATCGCCCCAGCGCATTAATTTGGGAATGGGCAGTTTTTTTAGTGCTTGCGCCACGATGTCCGTTAAAGAGTCATCTAGCGATTTACCTTTCTGTTCAATTTTGGCGACAAAATATTCTGCCTTGCCATCGCTCACGCGTTGCAATTGTTCGAAGGTGACATTGGCAGAGCGCATAAATCCTTCTAGCGCTTTGCTTGGCTTGCCTTCCGCATCTAAGCCTGAAGCCACAGCGGGACCCTTACGATCAATTACACGATCTGCCTGCAACTCTGCAACAAGAGTAATCGCCATTGCTAAACGACGAGGCGTTGCATACGGCGTGCATTCGCTTTCGTCACTAGCTAACGCCTGTTCTTTAAGTGCGCCAAAAATTTCGTCAGCAAACGTAGTGGAAAGTTTCTCCAGCGCTTTGGGGGGCAGCTCTTCGGTGAGCAATTCGATTAATAGCGTTTGTTTCATTTGGGCGCTCCGTTTTTCAACATGGGGAAGCCCAGTCTTTCGCGAGAATCAAAATAAGCTTGTGCCACCGCACGCGCTAAGGTGCGCACACGACCGATGTAGCCCGCGCGCTCCGTCACTGAAATGGCACCACGCGCATCGAGTAAGTTAAAACTATGTGAACACTTCATCACCATCTCGAAACCGGGCAACACCAAATCAAGCTCGATTAAGCGTTTGGCTTCGCTCTCGTATTCGTTAAAGTGACGGAATAGCATTTCGATATTGGAATGCTCGAAGTTGTATTTTGATTGTTCCACTTCGTTTTGATGATACACGTCGCCGTAAGTGACGATGGTGTCGCCATTCTTTGCCCACACTAAGTCGTAAACGTTTTCCACGCCTTGCAAATACATTGCCAAACGCTCTAGGCCGTAAGTGATTTCGCCAAGCACTGGTTTGCAAACAAGCGAGCCGACTTCTTGGAAATAGGTGAATTGCGTAACCTCCATGCCGTCCAGCCAAACCTCCCAGCCCAAACCCCAAGCACCGAGTGTCGGCGATTCCCAATCGTCCTCGACAAAGCGAATGTCGTGTTCTTGCGTGTTAATGCCTAGCGCGCGCAGGCTATCGAGATAGAGCTCTTGGATATTGTCAGGCGAGGGTTTGAGTGCGACTTGGAATTGATAGTAATGCTGTAAACGATTTGGGTTCTCTCCATAGCGACCATCTTTAGGGCGACGCGAAGGTTGCACATAGGCGGCACGCCAATGTTCTGGGCCGATAGCCCGTAGGAAGGTGGCGGTGTGAAAAGTGCCCGCGCCAACTTCGATGTCGTAAGGTTGCAGCAGAGCGCAACCCTGCTTATCCCAAAAATTTTGTAGTGTCAGAATGACTTGTTGGAAGGTCGGCCCGTGGCTGACTTTCGTTGATGACGCACGTCCGTTTGCGGAGGTGATGTCAGAATCAAAAGTGGACATTTGATAAACCTGCAATATTTGCGAAGGTGCGCATTTTACGGGTTTTTAGAGTGTAGCGTTACCCTGTGTTCGGTGATAAATCGATGCTCATAAACTCTATTATCGAGGGCGAAGCCGGTGGCATGACTTCTAGTAAGCGGCGGTAGGCAAACTCAAGGCCCATTGTTAAGCGAGGCTACGGGTTAGCGTATCCCTACGCAGAGAGCAGTGCCATCAGCGCAACTTGGAGCGCAGCTCAAGGGGTCTAGCTGTTTAAATATAATTTGAAGGGGAAGTTGCCTTGCCAAGCGAAACCCATTTTGGGGGAAAACAGCGTCATTGCTATCAATGTATAGGTTATATGCTTGTGCAAAATATTCGCTGCTGAACCAACTGCCGCCCATTAGTCTGTGCTCTTTGCAATCCTCTTTGTAACAATCACTAAGCCACTCCATGACATTGCCACTCATGTCAAACAGCCCGTAGCCGTTGGGTAGTTTTTTTCCAACCGGATGCGTTTGCTCGCCACTGTTACTTGCGATAAGCGCTTGATCACCGCCATGCCAAGCCAAACTATCGAGGTTGTCGCTACCGCAATAAACGGTATTTTTTCCACCGAGACAAGCGTAAATCCATTCGCCTTTGGAGGGTAGTCGGTACTGCCTGCCTGTTCTTACATTGAGCTTGCGAATGTACTCTTGCACATCGTTCCAACTCACCTGTTCAACGGGGCAATCATCGCCACAGTTTGTAAAGCGACTAGGGTTGCTACCCATCACACGCTTCCATTCGCCCTGCGTTACCTCGTACTTGCCGATCTCATATTGATAACCGGGAATGCTAATCATCACCAGCGCGTGGGCTATTTCAACTGCGACGCGTTTGAGTTCATCAAGTCGCACTTGAGCTTCCCAAATAAAGCGTCCGCTGGGTAAGACATCAATATAAAAGCGATAACTATCCTCGCTATCTTCATTTCGTATGCTCCCCCAAAATTCATTTTCCATTTTTTCGCTCACCACCTCTGGCTTGCCAAGCACAGTGTAAATTTCATCGAACACTTGTGGTGAAATGAGGGGCGGAGGCGAGCGGGAAAGCGGACGCGGGGCAATGTCCGGCTTAGCGTGAGCTAAATGTGGCTGAGCCAGCAAGGCCAGCGTAGCCACCATCACACCGGGCAGATTACGAAGGGCAGATGAAATCATCGCAGTGGCCAATTTGCGCAGACAGGCACGATAAGCATCAATCTTTATCCGCCTTAGCTTTTAGGTGGGTTGCGTTTTCCACAAATTGATCTAACGTAAGCCCCTTAACAACAAGAAAAACGCTAGGCTTGATTGTGGTGTCGAATGATTGCAGCCCCGGCTTGTTCGCATCGCGCACATAATGATAAGCCTCTAAGCCGCCCGCAACTGTAACAACAAAAAACATGGCAATCGTCGCCGCCATGCGGCGAGATAAGCGTGCCGTGAGACGCAAATTAAGAAAGGGAATGACTGAAAAAAGAGCCACCAAGCAAAGCCAACTAACCCAGCCGTACTCAGCCATATCAAAAGCAAAATTGAGGTATTCGGTAATCGTCGTGCCAAATAGAAAAATAGGCACGCCTAAAAATGCAACGATGCCATGAGCCATAAAATTGGCATAGCCATTCAGCGTTCTGCAAACTAAAGACCAAATCAAAACCCAAACCAGCACAATCGAAAATACGACCGTCGGCATAAAGAAAATATCCGTCGCATCGGTCGTAATCGCCTTGAGAAAGCTATCAAGCGCGATGTAACCAATGAGCATAACAACCGCCCCGATGAAAACCCAATGGTGTCTATCCCACGTGAGTTTGGGTATGGGCAACTCCTCTGCAACAGCTACGCCCGGCAGGCGAATACGCAATTGAGTTTTTCCCATCCGCAAAATCTCGTTACCGTGAAGATCAATTTGAGTAATAGGTTTTGCATTCCCTATTTGGTACGTGCCATTGAGTGAAGCGAGATCCGTCGCACTTAACCCGCCATCCGTTGACTGGCTAATTTTTAAATGGCGCGCCGCCACATGCGGGTCATCAATCATCACATCGGCGTCATAGCCGCGCCCGATAGTGATGGGCAATTTATCAATGGAGTGACGCAGCACAACCGCATCATTACGCCCAAGTTCCTCAACGAAAATTAAGGTTTCCATACGATTGCTCCCATAAATCGCTGCATGAGCGCCATCGCTTCTGGATAAGGAAAACCATCAAAAAATAGCGATGACACAATCGCCTCATTAGGCACATCAAGCGTCACTAATTTCATCCTGATGTCGTAGAGACTTTCAAATCGACTATACCGCCGCAGACAGAGAACCGTCTTTGCTCGCGTACCAGATAAAGACACAATCTTGCTTTGGCATGCCCAGCGTTGCTTATGTATGCGAGTTGGTGGGCTAGTGTCATCATCCGGTTTAAGAAAGCTCTCCGCTAGGCTAGCCATGCGCATCGGCCCAAAATCAGGCGCGCGGATATGTCGATTAACGAAAGTCCATGTCCCCACATAAAAATCACGTTGCACATAAGTGGCGTCTTTAAAATCGCACCAAGACATACCCATGCTGTAGAGCTTATCAGCATCCTTATCGTTAGTAGAATGGCATTGCGCGAAGTCACCTGGCTTACTCGGCACTTGAAAGTGCCCAAAATTTTGCACCGGCCAATTGCCCTGTGGAAATAAATTCAGCGTCTCGATAGCGCCTAGTTTCAGCTGCGTCGAGAGGTCATCAAACAACTCAGCAGTGGTTGGCGCACGGATGTTTTTAGCGCGCGCTAATAGCGCCGTCACCGCAGAGGCGGGCACCACAAAACTAATCAACTGACTGTCATACATGCTAGAAACATTCACGCCGAACACACGGCCCTCACTATTGACCGCTGGCCCGCCGCTCATGCCTGCATTAATCGCACCAGAAAAATGAATCGAACCGCTCACCGAATCTTCAGATAATCCGTTAACAATGCCCTCCGTCACCGACAGCCCCACATTCTGCGGAAAGCCAATCGAATAACCTTGTGTGCCTTTATCTGGCACGCTGGGCAACAAGCCCAAAGCCGGCATGGGCCCCGTGTCACCTCGCACAACAGCCAAGTCATGCGTTAAATCAATCGCAACAATTGTGACCGCCCCTTTTGTGCCATCGTGTTTTAAAAACTCAAGCCGATAGCGATCTGGAGACGTCACCACGGCAGAGACAACATGGTAATTTGTGACGATCAACCCACCCAACCCAACCGCAAAACCGCTGCCGTAACCGTATGTCGAATCACTGCCTATCGGTATTGTTTTAATTTGCAAAACACTAGAACGAACCGAGGCAAGCACACGCTGCGCCTGCCCCGAGGGCTTTGTCGTTTCATTATTATTTGCAACTGGGGTGGCGAATGCCGAT
>JAUYFR010000289.1 GCA_030690855.1 Gallionellaceae bacterium | reverse complement strand
ATCAATACCAGCAGGTCGTCATGTAACTCTGATAAGTCCATCACGATCACTTGTAAATGTTCGTCAACTTGAGTTGCCGCTAAACCAATGCCAGGTGCTTTGTACATTGTCTCTGCCATGTCGGCGACGAGTTTACGAATTTCGGAAGTGATAGTTTCCACACGCTTTGCAACTTTATGCAAACGCGGATCTGGGTACTGAAGAATTTGAAGGATTGCCATAAAAGCTTGCTAATTTAAATAACTAGATGCAGAATTTAATCGCGAGTGTGAAGTTTGCACCGACTTTTTTTCTACTTTGCTGGGGTTTTTCATGCGCAAGATTATATCGCTGATTTGTCTTTTAATACCCATCCTCGCCCATGCTGATGAATTAGCCATCCGTGAAAACGCCCCCGACCGCCACGTGGTCGTCAAAGGCGACACGCTGTGGGACATCTCCGCGAAGTTTTTCAAAGATCCTTGGCAGTGGCAACAAATTTGGGGTTTAAATAAAGACACCATTAAAGATCCGCATTGGATCTATCCGGGTGATGTCGTTTTTCTCGATCGCACAACGGGCACGTTAAAAATTGGAGACTCTAACGATTCCTCAGTGACTAACGCCAATGCCACGATAGCTCAAAACGATGTCATTAAGTTGTCGCCACGCGCCCGTGAGATAGCTGATGATCGCGGCTCTATTCCAATGATTCCTTATGGCGTGATTGCACCCTTCTTAGCTAAACCACTGGTAGTTGATAGTAATGATTTTGCTAGCGCCCCCATTTTAGTTGGCACCTATGAGCAGCGCGAACTACTAGGCGCAAATGACATCGCTTATGTAAAGAATCTTCCCGCTGACAAGGGAGCGCAATGGCAGGTTTTTCGCCCTGGAAAAACATTTGTTGATCCTGATACCGAAGAAGTTCTCGGCAATGAGGTTATCTACTTAGGTGACGCAGTAGTCGAAAAGTTTGCACCAATTAGCGAATTAAAAATCACGCAATCTGTTTTAGAAATAGGCAAGGGTGATCGCTTTACCCAGTCGACTCAAACTATTCCTAGCAGTTACGAGCCACATGCGCCCAGCACCAACATCGCCGCCAAGGTAATTTCCATCTATGGTGGTGTCGCCCAGGCTAGCCAGAATGGCATTATTACAATTAACAAAGGCAAACGTGACGGTATTGAAAACGGCCATGTACTTGCGCTTTACCAAAAAGGAGAAGTACTTAAAGACAAAAAATTCTTTAAGCCAAAAGATATTGCGTTACCCGATGTACGTTACGGCTTAATCTTTGTTTTCCGCTCCTTCCATAAAGTTTCCTACGCCTTGGTATTACAAACCCGCTTACCCGTTGAGCTGTTAGATACCGCAAAAACCCCTTAAACCAATGGCACTCGACTCCACACTGGCTTCTTGGCTCACCCTGAGCCAGATTCCAGGGCTGGGTGCTGAAAGTCTACGCAAATTACTCCAAGCGTTTGGCTCGCCTAATACCGTTTTTACTGCACCTAACGCTGATGTTCGCCGCATTGTTAAGCCCGCCGTCGCCCAGCAAATTTCACTGGGCATCATCGATGAAAACTTGGTATTCACCGAACAGTGGTTAAGCGACCCGCTCAATCATATTGTCACCATTGCCGATGAGAACTACCCGCAACAATTATTGAACACGCAGGATCCTCCCTTTTTGCTGTTTGTTAAGGGACGACTCGACTTACTAAACAAACCCTCACTTGCCATCGTGGGTAGTCGTAACGCAACGCCTCAGGGTATTCGCAACGCCGAAGCCTTTGCCCAATCGCTTAGCGAACTCGATTTTTGTATTGTCAGCGGCATGGCCCTTGGCGTTGATACTGCCGCTCATCTGGGCGGACTCAAGGGGCAGGGTAGTAGCATCGCCGTGGTTGGCACTGGCTTAGATCGTATTTACCCCGCTTCAAATAAAGAGTTGGCTCATCAATTAGCCATGCAAGGAGCAATCATTTCGGAGTTTCCGCTGGGAACGCCGCCGCTCCCGTCTAACTTTCCACGGCGCAATCGCATTATCAGCGGCTTAAGTCAGGGTTGTTTAATTGTGGAGGCCTCCTTACAAAGCGGCTCACTCATTACTGCTCGTTTAGCGCTTGAACAAGGGCGTGAAGTATTCGCGATTCCCGGCTCCATCCACTCTCCGCAAACCAAAGGTTGTCATGCCTTAATAAAGCAGGGTGCTAAATTAGTTGAAAATGCACAGGATATTATGCAGGAGCTTGCTGGCATCTTTCCCCCAGTAAACGCCTCTTCGCCAAGCACGCCCGAACACGAATTATTTCAGCATTTACATTTTGATCCTGTCGACTTTGACAGCCTATCTGCGCTCAGTGGCTTGACGATAGCGGCGCTATCCGCCATTCTGTTACAGCTTGAGCTCGAAGGAAAAGTAGCAACACTACCTGGCGGCCTTTACCAACGTATTGTTTAAATTGAGTAATTGAGGCCCTATGTTTGATATTTTGATTTATTTATTTGAAAGCTATTTCGCGTCTGGCAGCTATCCTGAGTCAGAAAAGCTCGCGGTTAAGTTAAGTGCTGCAGGATTTGAAGAAGAAGACATTTCACAAGCAATTGCTTGGTTGTCTGGACTACAAACGCTTGCGTCCACGCAATATCCAGAGAGTATTAATCAAAGTGGTTTTCGCTGCTTTGTTGCACTAGAGCGCCGCCGCATTAGCAACGAAGGCTTAAGATTCATTTCTTTTTGGGAACAAAATAAAATGATTTCGCCGATTGAGCGCGAAATGATTATTGATCGAGCCGTAGTACTTGGACGTGAGAATCTGTCACTCGAAAAAGTTAAACTTATCGCATTAATGGTGCTTTGGAACTTGCATGAAGAATTAGATCCAATGTTGATAGAAGAATTGTTAACCTCGGCCGAATCGGCTCAACTTCATTAAATTGACTGGAATACTCAGTACAGCATGGCAAAAAATCTACTGATCGTTGAATCTCCGGCTAAAGCCAAAACACTCAAAAAATATTTAGGCAAGGATTACGAAGTCCTCGCTTCTTATGGTCACGTGCGTGACCTCATCCCCAAAAATGGCGCCGTCGATACCGAAAACGGCTACACCATGAACTACGAGGTCATCGCCCGAAATAGTAAGCACGTCGATGCCATCGCCAAGGCCGCTGCTGAAGCCGACAATATTTTGCTAGCGCCCGACCCGGATAGGGAAGGGGAAGCCATCGCTTGGCACATTTCTGAGTTGCTAAAAGGTAAGCGCGCACTCAAAGGCAAAACAATGCAACGTGTTGTTTTTTATGAGATAACTGAATCTGCTGTGCAAGAAGCGGTTACTCACCCTCGTGCCATTGCCATGCCGTTAGTAAACGCTCAGCAAGCACGTCGCGCCTTGGATTATTTGGTTGGCTTTAATCTCTCTCCACTTTTGTGGCGCAAGATTCGCCCCGGTCTCTCTGCGGGTCGTGTGCAAAGTCCAGCACTTCGTTTGATCGTTGAACGCGAATTAGAAATTGATAAATTTAAGAGCCAAGAATACTGGTCGGTGCATTTAGATAGTCAAAAGAACAGCGTCCCTTTCAAAGCTAAGCTGTTTCAATATCAAGGCAAAAAATTAGAGCAACTCAGCATTGGCAGCCAAGCAGAATACGATGCTATTCACGCAAAACTGAACGATGCCAAGCTCCCACCAAAAGTTGTTCGTGTTGAAAAGAAGGGCAAGCAACGTAACCCTGCTGCGCCTTTTACCACCTCAACGCTACAGCAAGAAGCCGTACGTAAGTTAGGGATGACTTCTGATCGAACCATGCGTACCGCTCAATCTTTGTACGAGGGTGTGGACATCGGCGGACAGACGGTTGGCTTGATCACCTACATGCGTACCGACTCGCTTAATTTGGCGAACGAAGCAGTAGCTGAAATTCGCGGCTATATTGGCGATAACTTCAGCGCAGATTACTTGCCGGCGAAGCAACCTACTTACAAGAGCAAATCTAAAAACGCACAAGAGGCGCACGAAGCGATTCGCCCGACCTCGATTTCTCGCACGCCTGATAGCATGCGCGATCACCTGAATATTGACCAAATGCGTCTTTACGAGATGGTCTGGAAGCGCACGCTCGCTAGCCAAATGTCACCCGCGCGCTTTGATACGGTGAGCGTAGACATTCGTTTAAGCAGCGACGACACCTTATTCCGCGCTTCGGGTCAAACCCTCGTATTCCCCGGTTTCATTGGCGTTTACATGGAAGACGTGGACGACGCAAAAGAAGAGGACAGCGCAAAGCTTCCCCCATTAGTTGAGGGTGATATTTTACCGGTGGATAAACTTTATGGTGAGCAACACTTCACCCAGCCACCTCCGCGCTTCTCTGAAGCGAGCTTGGTGAAATCGCTAGAAGAATATGGCATCGGCCGACCTTCGACTTACGCCACCATTATCTCTACGCTGCAAGCGCGCGAATACGCTACGCTCGACAAGAAGCGCTTCATGCCGACTGACGTGGGTCGCGTGGTGATCAAGTTCCTCACCGAACACTTTACCCGCTATGTGGATTATGGTTTTACCGCCAATTTGGAAGATGAGTTAGACGAGGTTTCTGAAGGCAAGCGCGACTGGATCGGCGTGATGGACGAATTCTGGAAAGGCTTTTCTGCCTTGATCAAACAAAAAGCCGACATCGACCGCCCGGTGGAATTGCTCGACGAAGCCTGCCCGGAGTGCGGCAAGCCGCTCGCCAAGAAACTCAGTAAATACGGCAGCTTCATCAGTTGCACCAACTACCCGGAGTGCAAATACAAACGCAGCCTCAGCGGCGAATCACAGGACGATGCCTCGGCAAGGGTGGAGCTGGGCGAGCATCCCGAGGCCAGGCAACCCGTGCTGCTGTTGCGCGGCCCGTACGGCCACTACGTGCAGCTCGGCGAAGCGGTAAAAGGCGAAAAAGCCAAGCCCAAGCGCGTCTCCTGGCCGAA
>JAUYFR010000281.1 GCA_030690855.1 Gallionellaceae bacterium | reverse complement strand
ATTGCGTGGATTTATCCACTCACCCTGCTCGCGCAACAAACACCCAAGCATTTGGAACTCGCGCGCAAATTTTGTGTTAACGAATCAGGCAAACGTGACCCAGATACTTCTTCAGGTTGGGGACAATGGGTACACGCGATTGATATTCGCCGTGGTGATGCCAAGCCTGACCCCGCGCTGTTACGCGCCGCCGAATACTACACACAACATGTGAGCCTCGACCATTTATGGCGCGTGTTGATTGCCGCATGGATCGGCATGGACGTGATGGGCGACAAAGCAAACTCCTATCGCGAATCGCTGACGTTGATGAGCAAGTATCAAGTGGAGCGCCTCAAGCTATGCGGCTTTAATTGGCTCGCCAGCATGGTCGAGGGCGCTAAACAAATCATCAATGGTGAAGAAGCGCCTGATGGCTATTTTGTAGGTAACAAAGCTGAGCATTGGCGCGAACTACTGTCTGCCTTACAAACGCTAGGGGAGGATGCGCCTGCCAGCATCGAAAGTAGCGACAAGACTCGCCTAATTTGGATGCTTGATATTGCCGACGATGGCGCCTTACTCGACATTCAGCCGCTAGAACAAAAACAAGGTGCGCGCGGTTGGAGCAAAACAAAAGCGGCTTCGCTCTCTAAAATCTCTGCCAGCGCTAGCCTCTCGGCTTGGGATGCAAAAGTCGCCAACTGTATTCGCACCGATAAAAATAACCGCCGCACCTCGCGTCTCGATTTAGTGAGCGCAATTCAAGCCTTGGTCGGCAATCCGTGCGTCGTACTAAGTAGCCACCCAGAACAGTTCGTCGAGCTAAGTGAAGGCACGCCAGAAATCGAAGTGATTCACAAAGATAATTTAGTCACGCTCAAAGTTACTCCACCATTGCGCGAAGGCTTTCCCGCTAATAAATACTTTTACGATGCGGATGAAAAGCGCGAAGCTGAAGCACTGCGTTTAATCACGTTGGTACAAGATTCGGTGCAACGCGTGCGCTTGATTCGTTTCACGCCTTCGCAACGTCGCGCCGCACAATTACTTTCTGAAAAAGTCACTATCCCCGCCAGTGCGCAAAAAGAATTGCAAACCGCGATGGAAGCATTAACCAGCCACTTCCAATTACAAGCTGACCATTTACAAGCGGCACGTGAAGTAGAAGCAGAGCCACGTTTGCGCGCCGAACTTTCTCCGCTCAATGACGGCTTGTTGTTGCGCCTAGTTGCTACGCCGCTAGGTCTTGAAGGCCCTCGCTTGGTTCCTTGCCACGGTCGCACGCGCTTGATGGCATTGGTGAGCGGCGAAAGCATCGGCACCACGCGAAAACTCGAAGCAGAGCGCACCCATCTCAATGCGGTATTAGACGCACTGCCCTTTTTAGAAAACTGTGCAGGCGATCCAGATCAATGTGAATGGAATGTCGCCGAGCCAGAAAATGCGCTGGCCTTAGTGGAAGTGCTGCCCACCCTACCCGCCATCGCCGCACTCGATTGGCCCAAAGGCAAAGCCGTCAAAGTGGTTTCGCTGGACATGGGACAGCTCTCAGTCAAAGTCACCAGCCAACGCGATTGGTTCAAGCTCGAAGGCGAAGCCAAAGTGGATGAAGGCCTAGTGTTTACCTTTGAAGCATTGCTGGCAGCCTCACGCAGCAATAGTCGATTTATCGCAATGGGCAACGGCGTGTATGCCGCGCTCACGCGGCGCTTGAAAGATCGCTTGTCCGATTTAGCGAGCGTCACCGAAACCGATAAACATGGCATGCATATTCCGCGTTTAGCGGCGGCATGGATGGAAGATGCACTCGAAGGCATCGACACCCAAGCAGACAAAGAATTTTATAGCGCCATCGAAAAGCTGCGCACCAGCCAAGAGCAACTCATTCCACTGCCCACCACATTGCAAGCCGAGCTGCGCCCTTACCAAGAAGACGGGTACCTATGGGCATCACGTTTAGCCCATGCTGGTTTTGGTGCTTGCCTCGCCGACGACATGGGCCTAGGTAAAACATTGCAATCACTAGCTCTTCTTTTAAACCGAGCAGAGGGTGGACCTGCATTAGTGATTGCCCCCACCTCGGTGTGCGGCAACTGGATCGCCGAAGCCAGCCGCTTTGCGCCTAGTTTGAATTTACATTTGTATAGCGAAGCAGATCGTGAAGCGGTGATTGAAAATGCCGCTGCATTTGATGTTGTTGTAATGTCTTATAACTTAGTGCAACAAGCCGATGAAAAATTCAAAGAAAAACATTGGCACACGCTGATCGCTGACGAAGCACAGGCCATCAAAAACGCCACCGCGAAACGCAGCCAGGCTGTGTTTGAATTGAATGCCGATTTCCGCCTCGCGCTCTCGGGCACGCCCGTTGAAAATCGTTTGGCCGAACTCTGGTCGATCATGCGCTTCACCAACCCCGGATTGCTGGGTAGCCTCACTCGCTTTAACGAACGTTTTGCCATCCCGATTGAGCGCGATAAAGATCGCGATGCGCAACACACACTGCGTCGCTTGATCGCACCGTTTTTGCTGCGCCGCACCAAGACGCAAGTACTACAAGAGTTACCTCCGCGCACCGAGTTGGTGATTAAAATCACGCCGAGCAAAGAAGAGTCTTCGCACTACGAAGCCTTGCGCCGTGCTGCGATTGCCGAAGCTGATGCTGCTGTCGCCAGCAACAAAGCAGGACAAGCGCGCATGAACATTCTCGCGCAACTCACCCGCTTGCGCCGCGCCGCGTGCGACCCGCGCATTGTGACCCCCGCTTATCCTGCCATCGGCAGCAAGGTGCAAACCTTCACTACGCTAGCGCTTGAATTAGTCGCTAACGGACACAAGGCGCTGGTGTTCAGCCAGTTTGTGGACTTTCTCACGCTACTACGAGAGGCGCTCGATTCGATAGGCATTGAGTATCAATACCTCGATGGTGCGACCCCGGCAGGTGAACGCACCAAGCGCGTCGCCGCATTTCAAGCAGGCAAAAGCGATTTATTTTTGATTAGCTTAAAAGCTGGCGGCTTCGGTTTGAATCTCACCGCCGCCGACTATGTGGTGATCACCGATCCGTGGTGGAACCCCGCCGCTGAAGATCAGGCGATGGGCCGCGCGCATCGCATGGGGCAACTGCGCCCCGTCACCGTATATCGCTTAGTCACACAAGGCACGGTGGAAGAACACATCGTTGGTTTGCACAACGACAAACGCGCGTTAGCTGAAAGTATTTTGGGTGAAGGGGATGCGGTGAATATTCCATCCACCGACGAATTGATTTCTTTAATCAGAGGCGATTGAAACTAAGCATGAAAAATTTCTTTTTTTGCGTCGTCTTAACTGCGCTCATCAGTGGCACTGCAAATGCCGCTAATGAAATGGCTGATTTACAAAGCTGTGTTGCGATGAAAGACAAAGCAACCCTGGAGGATGAACTCAATTGCTACCGACAAGCCACGCCTCAAATCGAAAAAGCAAAAGCGTTAATTGCAGTGCGCGCAGCTAGGCTCACGCAAGAATGGACGCCCAACAACGACCCCCTCACTATCTATAAACAAAACTATGTGTTGGTGTATTCCCACTCCACGCTTCCCAACGATGCACCCACCAGCCCCAACCCACTAAATCAGGTATCCACGGCTACGCCACTCGACAACCGCGATTTAAAATTTCAGTTCAGCATGAAACATGATTTAGCCGACTTTGATCGTTACGGCTCGTTATGGTTTGGCTACACACAGCTTTCATTCTGGCAGCTGTACGACTCAAGCAACTCGCGCCCGTTTCGAGAAAATAATTACGAACCCGAATTCATTTATTCGGTTCGTCCAAACGATTTCATAGCACCTTTTGGACTTTTTCCCAGCATCATTAATTTTGGTTTAGTACATCAATCCAATGGCCAATCGACTCCACGCTCACGTAGCTGGAATCGCATTTATGCACAAACAGGAACCGAACATAATTACGGTAATGATCGAAGGCTAGTGGTGTTACTTCGCCTCTGGCAACGCATCCCAGAGGAATCAGTCAATGATGAC
>JAUYFR010000277.1 GCA_030690855.1 Gallionellaceae bacterium | reverse complement strand
TCTCGTGGAGCTCACCACTGGCAATGACTCGACCTTTCTCTAGCAACACCAGATGGTCGGCCAGCCGCGTCACTTCATCCAGCGCATGGCTAACGTAAAGTACAGGGATATTTAATTCACGATGCAAGCGTTCCAAATACGGCAGGATGTCCTGCTTACTGGTGGCATCAAGCGCAGAAAGCGGCTCATCCATTAACAAGATGCGCGGGCTGGTGAGCAAGGCGCGCGCGATAGCGACACGCTGACGTTCACCGCCGGAAAGTTGCGTCGGATTGTTTCGATCAATGAGATGGCTCAGCCCCAGCCACTCCACCACTTGCTCCAGATGTACTTTGCGTTCGTCAGGGGCGATGCGTTTATAGCCATATTCCAAATTAGCGCGCACGGACAAATGCGGAAACAGGCTGGCCTCTTGGAACACATATCCCAGAGGACGTTTGTGTATCGGTAGAAAAGTTTTTTCGTCCTGCCATATCTCGCCGTTCACATGCAACGTGCCAGCGACGCGCTCTAATCCTGCAATGCAGCGCAGCAGCGTGGTCTTACCCGAACCGGAAGGGCCGAACAGTGCGGTGACGCCGACCGCCGGTGCAGCAAACGAAGCATCCAATGCGAAGCGATCCAACTGCATTTTGAAATGCGCGCAAATGTTGCTCATTTGCTCACCCGCCACGATTTACCACCTACTAGATAAAGCGAAAGCAATACGATAAACGAGAACAGCACCATGCCGCCCGCGAGCCAATGCGCCGCACTGTATTCCATCGCTTCAACATGATTGTAGATCGCGACCGAGAGCACACGCGTCTCGCCATCAATATTGCCGCCTAACATTAACACCACACCGAACTCACCGACGGTGTGCGCAAACGCGAGAATGATCGCGGTGAGAAAACCGGGGCGCGCCAACGGCAACGCAACACTAACGAAGCGATCCCACGCGTTGGCACGCAGAGTCGCCGCCACTTCCAGCGGGCGTTTACCCATCGCCTCAAATGCGTTTTGTATCGGCTGCACCGCGAAGGGCAATGAGAACAACACCGAACCGACCACCAAACCGTAAAAAGTAAAAGGTAATCGACCTAAACCCAGCGCGGTGGTCAACTCACCCACCACGCCGTGCGGCCCCATCAACAACAATAAATAAAAACCCAACACTGTCGGCGGAATCACCAGCGGCAGCGCTACCACTGCGGCCAATACGCCCTTGTACCATTTACTGCTGTGCGCCAACCACCACGCCAACGGGGTGGCGATGAGCAACAATAACAGCGTTGTCACACTCGCCAATTTGAGCGTGAGCCAAACGGCTTGCATATCTGCTGGATCGAGTGAAATCATGGTTGCTTAAGGTAGTTCGTAGCCAAACCCGCGCATGACCACGATTGCTTTCTGACTTTGGAGGAATGCGAGAAACGCCTGTGCTGCGGCCTGATCTTTCGCGCCAGACAACATCACCGCGCCCTGCCGCAAAGGTTTATACATTTCGGATGGCACCATCCACCATGACCCCGCACTTACCTTACCGTCGCGCATAATTTGCGACAGCGCGATAAATCCTAATTCAGCGTTCTCAGTTGCGATGAATTGATAGGTTTGCGTGATGTTCTCGCCCTTGACCAGCTTGCTTTGCATCGCATTCCACATGCTGAGTCTTTCCAGAGCTTGTTTCGCTGCCATACCATAGGGCGCTAGTTGTGGATCGGCGATTGCCAGCTTGCCAAAGCCCCCTTTATTCAGCACCGCGCCTTTGCTATCCACAAAATTGGGCTGCGCACTCCACAACACCAGCTTGCCAGTGGCATAAACGAAACGCGAGCTGGCGACGGCCAAGCCCTCTTGCGCTAAGTGTTTAGGAATCTCGTCGTCTGCTGCCAACAACACATCAAACGGTGCGCCGCCTTTAATCTGCGAATAAAATTTGCCGCTGGAGCCTAGGCTCACCTTCACCGCATGCCCACTCTCTTGCTGAAACAGCGCTGCGATGCGCTCCATCGGGGCAGAAAAATTGGCAGCCACCGCCACACGCACTTCACCGGCACACGCTGGCGCACTCACCAAAACGAATGACATCAAGACTGCGGCTATATGGCCGCGCATATTAGAAAAAATCATCATCAACTCCACCACAAAGAATGGTTGCAATGATAACAAGCAAGAGCGAGGCGAGCGAAAACTATCTTAGCGTGTTTGGTATATCAACTACTCTTCATCAACTTCCGCCAACACCACTCCAATCGCTTGCAGCGGATCATCGGTCAAGCTCAGGCAGTGTTCGCTACCGTTGACCAGATAGAGATTAAATTTTTCGCGTTGCAACGCAGGAGAGAGTCGCGCCGGCATGTCGTCATCGTTACAGAAGGTAAAGCGCAGCTCAGGCCAAGTCTGCTTCAACTCTGCCAGTGCAGCATCATTCAACACACCAAGAGAGACAGCCGTGTTAGCGATGTTCTCCAATGTCTCTGGAACGATCATCGCCTTACTCCTCTTCCGGTTCCGCAAACTGCCTTAACGACTTGGCTTCCACGCCCAATATTTTAGCGAGCCAAGGCGGTGGCGCATCGAGCACGGCTTGCAAACGTTGTAGCGCAATACTTGCTTTACCACCTTCCGGTGCTTTGATGGGATGGATATTAGCGCGCACCGCTTTGGCCGCAGCAGGCCCACCGATCGATTGCACATAAACAATCTGGCAGTCTTTAATCAGATTAGCCCGTGCCACGTTTTTATCTTCAGCATCGTCGGTGATGCTGGTGGAGCGTGCATCGATGAGACGGACTTCATCACGCCCAACTTGATAAATGAGGAAGCGTGGGCAAGAACCGAAGTGCCCATCAAGATTTTCTTCGGTATTAGAAGCCACTGCGACACGCAAACTACCCGGCATATCACCTTCTGCATAAGCGACTGGTGCTGCCACGTTTTGGTCTTCCTCAGCGGCGCCCCATAAATGGCGCACCGCAAGTTTGATCGAGGCACCATCGACATCGGGATCAACCGTCTCTTCGCCAGAGAGGATGAGCTTAAGATCAGCCACCGTGACCTTGGCCAACTTCTCTTCCGTGATCGGCAAACCAAGCTGATCTCCCAGCTTTGCCGCGAAAGCACCGGCATTCACATCGTCAAGGAGGCGGGCCGCTTGCGCGATGCGCAGCGCGGCTGTTTTAGTGATGACGATGGTCGTAGTCATAATTACCTCATCGTAATTCGGGCTGATTCTTTAGCTTGTCATTCCGGCGAAGGCCGGAATCCAGCAAGGGCAAATATCCCGCGAAGCGGACAAAGTCTTGATGTTGCCCCGCTACGCGGGAATCATTTAATCAACTGGATTCCGGCCTTCGCCGGAATGACGTGGTTTTACTTTATTTACGCTGCTATCTGTGTGATGCAACCCTTGATCGGGCACACCTTCACGCATTGTGGCTTATCGAACTCACCTTCACATTCGGTACAACCGCTTGCGCTGATCACAGTCAAACCTTTCTTGACGCTAATTGAAGCCGTTGGGCATTCCGGTTCACAGTCACCACATGAAGTGCACAAATCTGCATTTATTTTCATTGCCATGATGATTCTCCTTGTCGTTTATTCCGCCGCATCCAAGCGCTTAGCGCGCAAAGAAATCGGCAATCTGGCGGGCATTGGCTGAGGGTCAATGTAGTAACACCCACCGTTGTTAAGCTTGATCTCGCCGCCCCATTTTTCCGGGGTATTGAACTCCATCGAAACGATGTCGTCCTCGAGGTCGCGCTTAGGCAGGTAGAACACGTACTCAGTCTTGCTGCCACGCTGGATCATGATGTTTGCCATTGCAACTCCTTGAGTTGCAGGATTTAGTGATTAGGATTGAGGATTGAGTGGTACAGCTACACCATCTCAATCCTCGTTCCTAAATCCTAACTCCTGCCTTACCTGACCAAGTCGTGGTTGTAGTCGGTCGTTCCCATACCGCGTGTATCTTCGTCCAGCTTTTCTAGCACTGCGTTAGTCAGTGTCGTAAGCATCTGCATAGCACCTTCATAACCCAATGTCGTAGCACGATGCAGGTGATGGCGGTCGAATATCGGGAAGCCAATACGAACCAGCGGCACTTCAAACTCTTTACCTTTGTGCAGGGTGT
>JAUYFR010000268.1 GCA_030690855.1 Gallionellaceae bacterium | reverse complement strand
GATGGAGTCCTTGCCGCCGGAAAACAGTAGCGCCGGATTTTTACACTCCGCAGCGACTTCTCGCATGATGTGAATAGATTCGCTCTCTAAAGCATCGAGGTGAGTGAAGGTGTGCTTTCTCATATTGTTTTCAACCAGTTTCATTTTGTTTTACTCCGCAATTTTCTTTGGGCTTCGACTAACTCCTGATGGCAAGCATGCTACGCATGCGATACAGGAGTACGGCTTAGATGCAAGCCACATTCCTTGCCCTCTGGGCTTTCCCACCACCAGCGTCCGGCGCGAATATCTTCGCCCGCTGTGATGGCGCGCGTACAAGGGGTGCAGCCAATGCTGGGATAAAACTGATCGTGCAATTTGTTGTATGGCACGTCATTGGCTTTGATGTATTCCCATACCTCGGCATTCGTCCATTCCAATAGCGGATTGAATTTTTGCAAACCGTTATCAACATCAAAGGTAGAAGTCTGCAAATTAGCTCGCACAGTCGCTTGTTCACGGCGCAGCCCCGTAATCCAAGCTTTCTTACCATTCAATGCGCGCTGTAGCGGCTCAACTTTGCGTACATGGCAACAGGTTTTTCGAGCTTCCACGCTGTCGTAAAAACCGTTCACGCCGTTCTTCGCCACGTAGCCCTCCACTCGCGAACTATTCGGAAAGTAAACTTGCAAAGGTAAGCCGTAACGCGTGCGCACCGCTTGCATTAGGTCGTAGGTTGATTGCGGTAAGCGACCTGTATCTAAACTAAACATTTGAATCTCGGGATAGTGCTTGGCGATAAGATCGGTCAGCACCATGTCTTCTGCCCCTAGGCTATTGGCAAATACGGCAGGTGAAAAATCGCCCACCGCATTAGCCAGCACCGTCAGAGAATCTATAACCCGTTGATTTAATTGACTCATATTGGTAGCGCCTCAGTTAAATCAAGCTGTGCATCTTGCAAAGTGGCAAACGCCGCTACGTTCACCGTCCAAGAATCAACTCTCGCACTGATCACCGCCAATTCTTCGGCGGTAATTTCTTCGTTATCCGATAAGCCACCCACCGCCGTCGCAAATTCATGCGCGATCGCAATGGGTGCTAGTGATTGCAATTGCTCTACCAGTTGCTGCAAATCGTCTTTGCGTTCACCACCCAAAAGTTGAGCAATACCAGCCCCCAGCAAACGCAAGATGGCTTCGTTGCACTGCGCAGCTTCGACAAATTTGCGTTGAAACACCAGCGCATTGCGGTAGGCACGTTCATGCGCCGCCTCAAAGAAATTCGCCCCGATTAATACTTGCGTAGCCCCAGCGCATTCGCCACCGCCCAATTGCAGCACACGGAAATCAGCAGAGTCGCCGTAATCGCGCATCACTGAATCCAATTCCTCTGCTTTCACCTCTCCCAAATCAGCCAACATTTCTTTAAAGTATGTCGGTGACTGCGCACGCGTCCACGCAAAGAAACTTTGCTCGCCACTCTTCAAGTGCGCCGCTTGTACGCGCTCGATGGCCTGCTTGATACGAGCCACAGGCAAGGTTGGTCCTTTTAATGCCAACGAGCCACCACCTGAACCATTGCCGCCAAAATACATTTGGTAATGCGGCACAAGCTTGCCGTGCATGCGCTTACCTTCGCCGTAGATGCCGATGTCGCCTGTCTCCGGTTGCGCGCAACCGTTGTGGCAACCGGAAACACGAATGCGCAGATCAGCCCTACCGCCGGATAAATGCGGTGCAACGAGCGGGCTCGCCGTGATACCCAAGCGGCAAGTCGAAGTACCGGGGCAGGCCACCACGCTATCGCCAGCCTCAGGCTCTCGCAAACCAAGCACGGCAAAGCCGCTACGTAACACCGCAACCTTATCTTGCGGCACATTGAGAATCGCCAAGTTCTGATCTTGTGTTGCATGGAGTTCGTCTAAACCATGTTCACTTAACAGCGCTGCAATGCCGCGTAATTGGTCCGCTTTCAAATCACCCACTGGCAACGCAATCGGCAGCACGAATAAACCAATTTGTTTTTGCGCAAATAATTTGCGTGGCGCACCCTGCCCTGGGGCCTCAGCCACACTAGCTTCACGCCACTCGCCTTGAGGATATGGCTTATGCGCTAACGCCTGTTTAGTACGCTCAAACTCTTCACGATACTTATCCAGAAAACCTTCTACGCCAAAGCGCTCAACCAAAAACTTAAGGCGCGACTTAGCCCGTTTAGTGCGATCTGAATATTTGTTATGCAAAGTCACCAAGGCTTCTAGCGAAAACAACATCTCTTGTTCAGTAATAAATTCTTCAACCACAATGGATTCGCGCGGCTTATGCCCAAGCCCGCCGCCAGCGCGAATGCTGAAGCCGTGCTGGCCGTTTTTATTCACAGCAACAATGCCGCAATCGTGTATCAACGCTTGAGCGCAATCAGCCTCGCAACCCGAAAATGAAATCTTAAATTTGCGCGGCAATTGTTGATTAAGTGGATTACGCAAAAAATGCAGCGTCGCGCCTTGCACGTGAGTGGATATATCCACATGCTCTTTCGGGCACACACCGGCCAATGGGCAGGCGGTCATATTGCGAATCGCATTGCCACAAGCCTCGCGTGAGGTTAGTCCTACTTGAGAGATGCGGCGCATCGCGGCAGGCATGTCCGCCAGCGGAATAAAATGAATCTGCATACTCTGGCGAGTGGTGATGTGAGCGATGCCATGTTGCGAATAATTTTCCGTAATGTCTGCCAGCGCGGTGAGTTGCGCTGCACGCAAACGCCCTCCGGGTAATTTCACGCGCAACATATTCACGCCTTGTTGCCGTTGACCGTAAACCCCATGCTGCAATCGAACCGAGGTAAAACGATCTGGGTCAATTTCACCCTTATTGAAAGAAATGATTGATTGCTCGAAGCGTTCAATTTCCGCCAAATCTGATAAGTCGTTACTCATAATGCTCATGTTTTTCCTTTCAATTAAAAGCTAATTTGGTGCCGATAATTAGCAACATCGTGGCCAACATCGGACGTAATATTTTTTCGGGGAATCTGGCACTCAAGTGACTGCCGATATAGATACCGGGCAATGAACCCAGTAATAAACTTCCCAGCAAAATGAAATCCACTGTACCCAAGGCCGTGTGCCCTAAGCCAGCTACCAGCGTAAGCGGCACTGCATGGGCGATGTCAGTGCCGACCACCTTCACCGCAGTCAATTTCGGATAGAGAAACAGAAGTGCCACCGTACCTAACACGCCCGCACCAATCGAGGAGATGGTTACTAACGCACCGACGATGGCACCCGTAACAATAGTGGCAGCGGATAAATGGCGATGATGCAATTGATAGGCCGCGCCATCATCTTTGGCGGCAATTTTCTTAATCCACTTTTTGAGCAAAAGCGCAACAGCGGTAAGAAGCAAGGCAATGCTCAATACGCTGGTGACTAAGCTTTTAAGGACTTTTTCGTCCAACGAAAGATAGTTCAACAAAAAAATCGTCAGCAGCGCGGCGGGCAAACTACCCAAACTCAACAGCCGCACAATTTTCCAATCCACCGAGCCATTGCGGCTATGCACCCAGCCGCCCACCGATTTAGTCAATGCGGCATAGAGCAGATCAGTGCCGACGGCTGTTGCCGGAGAAACACCGAAGACCAGCACGAGTAACGGCGTCATCAGTGACCCGCCACCGACGCCAGTCACCCCAACAATCAGTCCGACTACAAAGCCAGAAACGGTATAAAGCCAGTCCATAAAACGCCTCGAATCAGTTCAATGGCGCGCATTTTAGGTTTATTTCTTTATATACTTAAATACTTTTATGTTAGTATTTTATAACTTAATAGAATATAGAAAATTTTATGAACCTACAGCAATTACGCTATTTGAATGAGATCGTGCGTTGCAATTTGAATATCTCGGACGCCGCCAATGCGCTGTTCACTTCGCAACCTGGGGTTAGTAAACAGATCAAATTATTAGAAGAGGAATTAGGCGTTGAGCTTTTCGTGCGCAACGGTAAGCGTATTGTCGCCATGACGGAGCCGGGTAAAGAAGCGCTGAGCATTGCGCAACGCCTGCTGCGTGAAACTGAGAATCTCAAGCTCGTCGGCGAAGAGTTTCGCACCCAAGAAAGCGGCAGCCTCACCATCGCCACCACGCACACCCAAGCTCGCTATGCGCTACCACCCATCATCAAAGCTTTTACCCAGCGCTATCCCAATGTAAAGCTCGGCCTGCATCAAGGTAGCCCAACCCAAATCGCAGAACAAATTTTGAGTGGTGAGGCAGACATCGGCATCGCCACTGAAAGCTTGGCGCTATACGATGAACTCGTCACCCTGCCCTGCTACGAGTGGCATCACTGTGTGGTCGTGCCGCCCAAGCACCCGTTACTTCAAGAAAAGAAATTGACGCTCAAAAAGTTGGCGCAGTTTCCCATCATTACTTACGACTTCGCCTTCACTGGGCGCAACAAAATCAACCAAGCCTTTAACGATGCGGGAATAGAACCCAACATCGCCCTCACCGCTATCGACGCGGACGTGATTAAAACCTATGTAGAGCTTGGCCTTGGTGTGGGCATCGTGGCACAGATGGCCTTCG
>JAUYFR010000265.1 GCA_030690855.1 Gallionellaceae bacterium | reverse complement strand
CCTCTAATAATTCGTCATTCCGGCGAAGGCCGGAATCCAGCGGTTTTATAAAAGAGGGTTTGCCCTTGCTGCACAAGGAACTGTTTTTTCTAAACTGGATTCCGGCCTTCGCCGGATAACCAGCCACTTGCCAGCTTGCTGGCTTAGTGGATTGGCTAGTTGTTTCATCAATGACGGAATTGGAATTATTAGAGGTGCCCTTATGTGAGGTAACCCACATTTGAAGTGGATTTCTACTTCGATTTCTACTTCGTTGACAGCTAATGCTTATCTCAATTACATTACTGACCGACCAGTCAGTAATTATTTCCTCCATGCTTGCAACTCAAAATACAGAACCACCCGCCCGCCAACGGCGCAAACAAGCTCGGCCCTCCGAGCTGACAGCAGCAGCGCTCGATTTATTTGTGGAGCGAGGATTCGCCGCGACTAAGCTCGACGACATTGCAGCCCGTGCGGGGGTGTCGAAAGGCACGCTCTACCTTTATTTTGCGAGCAAAGAGCAGTTGTTTAAAGAGGTTATTCAGCAAGGTATCGTGCCAGTACTCGATCAGGGTGAGGCGATGTTGGCTGAACATGAGGGCGACGCCCGCACGTTGTTACAGGCGATGTTGCTACGTTGGTGGGAGCTGATCGGTGCGACTGAGTTGGCGGGTATTCCCAAGTTGATGATTGCCGAAGCGGGTAATTTCCCTGAAGTGGCGCAATATTATTTTGAAAATGTCATCTTGCGTGGACGGGGTTTGATTCGCCAAGTGCTTGAGCGTGGCATTGCTGCCAAGCAGTTTCGCTCGATGGACTTGGAAACGGCCATCGACGTGATTATGGCGCCGCTATTGATGTTGACCATTTGGCGCCACTCACTGGAACCGTCTGCTTGCGGCAAACAAGACCCCGCTACCTATTTAAATACCCATATTGATTTGTTGTTGAATGGCCTGTTGGTCAAGGAGAAATGTAAATGAAACGCTCGTTCATATTTATGCTGTTGCCGATTGCGCTGGTGGCGTGTGGCAAAAAAGAAGAGGTGGCTCAGGTAAAAGTGGAGCGACCCGCCTCGACAATCGTGATCGGTACGGGCAGTGCAAATAACAGCAATATTTATAGTGGTGAAATTCGTGCGCGTAACGAAGTTGCTCTGGGTTTTCGCCTTGGCGGAAAAATCGTGGCGCGCTTGGTGGATGCTGGCACGGTGGTTAAAGCAGGGCAAGTGTTAGCACGCTTGGATGCTACCGACACAGCGCTGCAAGAAAGCTCGGCGAGTGCGCAATATCGTTTAGCAGAAGATGAAGTTAAGCGCTTTCGTGAATTACGTGCCAAGGGTTTCGTCAGTCAATCCGCGCTAGATGCCAAAGAAGCGGCCTTGAAGTCTGCCGCTGCGCAAGCTGGGCTGGCACACAATCAAGCGGGTTACACCAATCTGGTGGCGGAGCGCTCTGGTGTGGTGTCAGCAACTTTAGCCGAAGTCGGGCAGGTGGTCGCGGCAGGGCAAGCCGTGGTGCGCGTGGCACAAGATGGAGAGCGTGAAGTTGCAGTGGCGATACCTGAGTCACGTTATGCGTCGCTCAAAGTGGGGATGGCTGCTGAGGTTGAATTGAGTGTTGATAACGGAGAGACAAAAAAATACAACGGGCGTTTGCGTGAACTTTCACCGGCGGCTGACCCGGCAAGTCGCACCTATCCTGCGCGAGTGTTGTTGACCAATGGTGACGCGAGTTTAGCCTTAGGCATGACGGCGCATGTGCGTTTTAGCGCTAGCGAAAAAAACAAGGGTTTCCTTGTTCCTGTTTCGGCCATTTTTCAGCAGGGTGAGCAAGCTGCTGTGTGGGTGGTGGGAGCGGATAGGGCAGTGAGGTTGCGGCCAGTGACAGTCGCCGCCTACCGTGATGAAGGAGCGCAAATTTCAAGCGGCGTAGCAGAGGGTGAACGCATCATTAGTGCCGGGGTGCATAAGTTAACAGCGGGCGATAAAGTGCAGATCGCTGAAGGCGGTAAAGCGCAATGAAGATGCCTAATCTTTCTGAATGGGCGCTTAAGCACCAGCAGATGGTGGTGTACCTGATGATCGTGTTGACGGTCGCAGGAATATTGTCTTTCTTTAGTTTGGGCCGTGCGGAAGACCCTGCGTTTACCATGAAGGTGATGGTAGTGCGCACGCTATGGCCGGGCGCTACAGCGCAAGAAGTTGAGCGCGAGCTTACCGAACGCATTGAGAAAAAACTGCAAGAAACGCCGTGGGTGGATGTGTTGAAGTCAGCCTCCAAGCCCGGCGAATCATTGGTATTTATTCAGCTAAAAGATTACACCGTAAAAGAAGAGGTGCCGGAATCGTGGCGTCAGGTGCGTAAGAAGTTGGATGATTTGCGCCCATCTTTGCCTGCGGGTGTGCAAGGGCCGTTCCCCAATGATGAGTTTGGTGATGTGCAAATGAATATTTTTGCGCTCACTGGCGATGGCTATGACCTAGCTGTGTTACGTCGTCATGCGGATCGCATCGCGCTAGAGTTGCGCCGCATTCCGGATGTAAAGCGTGTTGAGTTGATCGGCGTGCAAGATGAAAAAATATTTATTGACGTTTCGCCTAAGCGTTTTGCCAGTTTGGGTTTAACGCCGTTGCAAGTGGCCGATGCGCTGCAAAAACAAAATGCGGTGAGCCCTGCCGGGTTTATCGAAACCAATAGCGACCGTATTCGGATGCGCGTAACCGGTGCCTTCGATAGCGTTGAAAAAATTCGCAATACTGATTTGCTGGTGAACGGCCAACATTTTCGTTTGGGCGATATTGCCAAGGTGAGTCGTGGCTTGATTGATCCGCCTAGCCCGCAAATGCGCGTGGACGGGCAGGCAGCAATTGGCCTCGGGGTGGTGATGGATAAGGGTGGCAACGTCATTCAGCTCGGTGAAAATTTAAAGCGTGAAATGGCCAAGCTTGAAGACCAACTGCCCTTGGGCATTGATGTGCATGTGGTGGCAAATCAACCCGCAGTGGTGCAGGGTTCAATACAGTTGTTTCAAAGCTCGCTTGCTGAAGCGATTTTGATTGTGCTGGCGGTTTCTTTTTTGAGCTTGGGATGGCGTACCGGCATGGTGGTCGGCTTGTCGATTCCGTTGGTGTTGGTGATTACCTTTTTCGTGATGAAGGTGATGGGCATTGATTTGCAGCGCATCTCGCTGGGCGCTTTAGTCATTGCTTTGGGTCTGCTTGTTGACGATGCCATTATTGCGGTCGAGATGATGGTGGTGAAAATGGAACAGGGTTGGGATCGTGTGAAAGCCGCTACCTATGCTTACACCTCAACCGCTTTTCCTATGCTCACGGGTACTTTAATTACTGCGGCCGCGTTTACGCCAGTCGGCTTTTCTAAATCGGCGGCGAGTGAATACACCATTTCAATTTTTCAGGTAGTGACCATTGCGCTGCTCACCTCATGGATTGTGGCGGTGGTGTTCACGCCCTTCATCGGCTACAAAATTCTTGATCCGAAAAAACTTATTGAGCAAGCGCAAAAGCATGGCACAGACATTTACGACACACCGTTTTATCGTCGCTTTCGTGCGTTGGTCACATGGTGTTTGCGTAATCGTTGGAAGGTAATTGGCGCGACGGTATTGATCTTTATTTTATCGATGGGAATGTTTGGCAAATTTGTGCAGAAGCAATTCTTCCCAGCGGCGAGCCGCTTGGAGTTGATGATCGATGTGTGGCTACCGCAAGGCGCATCACTCAAAGCGACGACGCGTGAAGTGCATCGCATCGAAACTTTGCTCAAAGGTGATGAGGGCGTGGACTACTATTCGTCATACATTGGCAATGGCGCGCCGCGTTTCTTCTTGTCGCTCGATCAGCAATTGTTTGCCG
>JAUYFR010000263.1 GCA_030690855.1 Gallionellaceae bacterium | reverse complement strand
CCCGCATGGCTTGATACCAGCCTTTAGGGCTCATACTGCCGTCAGCGGGTGGCGAAAAAAGATGTTGCGACATAAGACAGCAGGCTGTTTTTATTCTGGTAATTTAGACGAAGGTCCGGCCTGATGCGTCGCGATGAATTTATCAATAAAGTTGCGCAAAAAACCTTCCGTCTGTGAGCTATGAAAGCGATCCACCTCCATGCCGTGACTATAGGCAATCACCGTCGGGAAACCGCGCACTTTATGACGGCCTGCAATTTTCATATTTTCATCGGCATCCACAATACCCAAAATAAATTTGCCGTTATATGCAAAAACCATTTTGTGTAGCAGCGGTCCTAATACTTTGCAGGGACCACACCACTCCGCACTGATGTCGAGCAACACTGGCAGCTCGTGTGATTTAGCAATCACCAATTCATCAAAAGTATCTTCTTCAACGTTATAAGAAAAATCGCTCATCATTTCACCTTAATTTAAATATTTAACTTGCACCACGCTTAGAAAAATCTCTTAACCTAAATCCCAGCACCCATAGCACCGCAAAGTATGATGCCACTCCAGCCGCTACCAGCCATGTCAAATGGATGATGCGCCCCCAGCCCTGTGTACTCAGCCAATACTGTTCGCTGCCCATGCCAATCCATAGCACCGCACCTAACACCAGCAACGCCGACGCTATTTTGAATAAAAACTTTCCCCACCCTGGCTCTGGCGTGTAGATACCACGCTTGCGCAAAAGATAAAATAAAGCGCCAGAATTAAAACAAGAACCTAGGCCAATCGCCAGCGCCAGTCCCGCGTGTTGAATCCAGCCGATAAAGAGCAAATTCATCACCTGCGTAGCCAGCAAAGTAATGATGCCAATCTTCACCGGCGTCTTAATGTCTTGTCGCGCATAAAAACCGGGGGCAAGCACCTTCACCGAGAGCATACCGATCAAGCCCACGCTGTACCCCACCAGCGCGCCGCGCGTCATCAACACATCGTTAGCAGAAAACGCACCATGCTGAAAGAAGGTTGCCAACAGTGGCACAGCAATCAAACCCAAGGCCAACGCAGCGGGCAAAGTCAGCATAAAAGTTAGGCGTAAACCCCAGTCCAATAATTTTGAATACTCAACTGTATTGCTATCAGCATGATGTTTAGAAAGCGACGGCAACAAAATCGAAGCGATGGCAGCGCCAAGCACGCCAGAAGGAAACTCCATCAAACGATCTGCGTAATACAGCCACGACACACTGCCTGCCACCAAGAAAGAAGCAAAAATAGTGTTGATAATGAGACTAATTTGCGCGATCGACACACCAAACACCGCAGGTCCCATTTGCTTAATGACACGCCACACGCCGGCATCGCGCAAGTTCAATCGCCATGTCGGCAACATGCCAATTTTTTTCAGGAACGGCACCTGGAAAGCCAACTGCACAATCCCCGCGACAAACACCGCCCAGCCCAAGGCCATGATTGGCGGGTCGCAATAGGGGGCCAACCACAACGCGCCGCCAATGAAACAAATATTCAGCAAAATCGGTGCAAAAGCCGGCACCCAGAATTTGTTGTAGGTATTAAGAATGCCCGCTGCTACTGCTACTAGCGAGATGAAGAAAATATACGGCGAGGTGATGCGCAACAATTGCACCGTCAGCGCAAATTTATCTGCATCTTTCACAAAGCCCGGAGCGCTGATGTAAACCAAGATCGGTGCGGCGATGATGCCAATGAGTGTCACGATGAATAAAATAATCGCCAGCAAGGTGGTGACGTGATCAACCAGTAATTTGGTTTCGTCGTGACCGCGTTTATTTTTATACTCGCCAAAAATCGGCACAAAGGCTTGAGAGAATGCGCCTTCGGCAAACATCCTACGCAACAAATTAGGCAATTTAAAGGCGACGAAAAAAGCATCCGTCGCCATCCCCGCGCCAAATACACGAGCGATGAGTACATCGCGCACGAAGGCCAAAATTCGTGAAACCAACGTCAGGCTGCTGATCGCAGCAAGCGCTCTTAATAGATTCATGTGTGAAAATTAATTAGATAAATACTCGACGAATCATACCATCTCGCCACTTTCGCTATCGTAACGTTAGCAGAGTAATCACCTCTTGCAGGCGGGTCATTCCACGCTGTTTAAAACGCAGGTTCGCATCCAACACATCAATTTGCGCAAGCTGTTTGATTTCCGCGTAATCACCGTACAGTTACACAACTTCCTCAATTGAAACGGCGAACGGAGGGCCTTGCATTTCTGCCTGCGGATAATCAAACGTAATCAACAAAATTTGCACCGGACGAGGCAAGTTTTCCAGTAGATGTTGCACATAGCTTTTGCGCATCTCCGGCGGCAAGGCCACCATCGAAGCGCGGTCATATACCGCCGCTACATTTTTCAAATCGTCACGCTTTAAATGAAAGAAGTCGCCACACAAAATACCAATGTCATCGGCCTCGTGATATTCAAACTCACCTAGCACCTGTTTCTGCGCTTGATGTCCCGCTTCAGTAAAAAAATCTTGCACGGCGCATTGACTTAACTCCACACCCAAAATCGAATAGCCCTGTTGGCGCAACCAGCGCATGTCATAGCTTTTGCCACAAAGAGGAACGAACACCTTACTGCCCTTAGGCACATTTAACACTTGCCAATGCTTTAGCAAATACTGGTTTACATCCGCCTCATGAAAACCAATTTCACCGCGCTGCCAGCGTTCCAACCAAAAGCTTTTTTCCATTGAGTTTTTTCGTACAGAGTAAATTGTTGATAGCTCAAATTTACAGCCAATCGATGCGTTACACAAACACGCCCCTCACTCCAACGGGTGAGACAATTATTCATGCGACATACATTAAACACGACATTGCTTAATTAACTCTGTGCTATACTCTCACGCAATGAATTTCACCTCCGCACCTCTAGCGCAAGCAAGCAAGCAAGCAAGCAAGCAAGCAAGCAAGCAATGAGATTACCCCTACCGCATTAAGTTCCTTCGTCAAGTTTGACGAGATTCCCGCCGCACCCTAACGACATTCACTAGCCTCTTTCGAGGCTATACGTTTTAATTTTTTTAATCTATTTTCAGAGGGAGCACCATGTACTACAAAAAAATAACCGCGATGCCATTGGCTGGCATCTTACTATTAGGGCTATCTGCGTCGGCTTGGGCGGGCACAGTTGAAGACGTCAAAGCCTTACAGGAACAAGGCAAGCACAGCGAAGCCTACGCATTGGGGCACGAGCACCCGGAAGAGATGGGCAACCCGGAATTCGATTTCCAATACGGCATCGCCAGCATCGACTCCGGCCATGCCTCCGAAGGCATCTTGGCGCTGGAGCGTTACATCCTCAACTTCCCCGACAACGCTCGCGCCCGCCTCGAATTGGCGCGCGGCTACTTCACCCTCGGCGAAGATGTGCAAGCCCGCGAAGAATTTGAAGCGGTGAAAAAATTAAACCCACCTGCTACGGTGAGCGCGGCCATTGATCGCTACATCGACGCCATTCGTGCGCGTGAAGGCCGCTACACCACCACCTCCAGTTTCTATCTTGAAACCGGCGCGGGGCGTGACAGCAACATCAACGGCGGCGTTACCAATGCGGCCATCAACCTGCCCGTACTGGGCAGCGTTACTGTTGCCGAGACGGGCGTTGAAACAACAGATAATTTCGCCCACCTCGCAGCAGGCGGGCAGGTATCTAAGCCCATCGCAGTGGGCGTAACGCTCTCCGGTGGTTTAAATTACGACAGCAAATATCATCGCACTAATCCCGCTTATGACATGGGTTCGCTGAGTGCTTCCGGTAGCGTGGCTCTGCGTCAAGATGCCAATATGTTTCGTTTAAATACAAGTGCCAACGCGCTGAACATTGCCCGCAACCGCTACCGCGATATGGTTGGCGTTTCTGGTGACTGGTTCTATCAGCTCGACGAACTGCAAGGCATCAGCAGCTCACTCCAATATGCGCGGCTCACCTACCTCGGCGCCAACGAAGTGCGTAACGCCAACATGCTCGGCATTAGCGCTGGCTATCGCAAAGCATTCATCAGCGCATTGCAACCGGTTATGAATCTGGGCTTGAACGCAAGCCAAGAGCGCAATCAGGCAAACCGCGCAGACCTTGGACGCAATATGACTGGCATGACGATGGGCGTGAGCCTTACACCGCATCCGCAGTGGGGCATCAACCTTGATGGCAACTATCAGGCAAGCCTATACAACGGCCCGGATATCATCATGAGCACCACGCGGCTTGACACCAACCGCGCGTACAACCTGAACGCCACTTACTTGCTCAGCAAAAATATCAGCATACGTAACGAACTGAGCTTCAGCGACAACCAATCTAATTTGGAACTGTACAGCTACAAACGCACTGTCGGCAGCGTCAACGTCCGCTACGACTTTAAATAAGGAGAGAAATCGTGAAATTACTAAAACTCAATAAAATCATAATGTTATGCGGATTAATCTCTGCATTCAATCTTGCCGCAGCCGAAACAGCAGGGCGCGTATTGGTCGCTGTTGGTGAAGTCACTGCCGAGCGTAATGGTGCAGTCATCGCGCTCAAACTAGGCTCACCCATCGAGTCCGGCGATGTCTTGCGCACCGGCACCACCAGCAACGCCCAAGTACGCATGACCGATGGCGGCATCATCGCCTTGCGCCCGCAAACCGAATTGCATCTGGACGAATACCATTTCGCAGGGCAAGTGGACGGCACGGAAAAAAACTTCTTCAGCCTGATTAAAGGCGGCTTCCGCACCATTACCGGCTTCATCGGCAAGGTTAATCACAGTAGCTACAGCGTGAGAACAAAATCAGCCACCATCGGCATTAGAGGCACTGATTTTAGCGTGGTGATTTGCGCCAAAGATTGTGGAGGCTCAGCCAAAGACGGTTTATACGGTGGTGTCTTTTCTGGCCAAATTAATGTCTCCAACCAAGGTGGCGACAAAAACATCAACCGTAGCGAGGGCTTCTATGTGGCCGACACCCACACGCCACCGCAAACCCTGATCACCCCGCCGAGCTTTGTTGCTGACAAACTGGCCGCACAAAGCCGCAACCAGAAGAGCAACAAAGAAGCTGGCAAAGACGGTGAAAGTGAAAGCGCAAAAGCAGAAGGCGGCGAAGAAGAAAATAGCCAAATTGCACAGGCTACTGTGGCACAAGCAGCACCTGTTGCGGTGGGTAGCACCGGTGCAGTGGTGACGCCAGCGGTCGCGGTGAACACCCCGTATGTGGCGGCGCAAAACGTGAGTGCGACTACGTCGGGGAGTGCGGTGTTGACGACGGCGGCGGTAAATATGGCGGCAGTTCCGTCCATTGCGGTATTTGCTTACTCCAACGGCGGCACCAATACGTCTAGTGCTGCCGAAGCCAGTGCAACGAACACCTTGACTGCCTCTGCGGGCAAGTTAATATCGTACAGGGCTACCTACTCCGCCACATCCGACACATGGAGTGGTCAGGCGGGTGTCAGCTTTGCTGATAAGGCGGGCGCGGTAGTGGATGGCAGCAATGTTGTGTGGGGACGCTGGCTGGACGGTAGCGTGACTGATCCTGTGAACGGAACCCTGACGGTGGCGACATTGCCTAGCGGTGTGCAGTATGTATATGGCGATGTTCTTACTCCCTCAGCGGTGATTGACGCCAAATCGGGATTGGGGATCGTTACTTACACTTTTGCGGGTGGCCCTAGTGTCACGGATAGTGCGGGTAATGTCGGCACGACGATGTCGGGCGATTTCAGGGTTAATTTTACTCTCCGTGCAGTTAAGCCAAATATTGTCTACACGGTGGGCGGTAGTACGTACAACATCACGGGTTTTGAAATGCCAGTTGTCAACCGCAACGGAGGCACGGCATTCGGCACGGGTAGTATTGGCAACATAAACATTGCCGGAACTAGCTGTACAGGTGGCGGGTGTACCGGCGGAACAATTGACACAACTCAAGTGATAGGTGTTTTTGTTGGCGCAACAGGTAAGGGGATTATTACCAGCGTGTCCACCTATACGGCCGCCAATAACACTAACACTGCGGCGGCGGGTGTGTTCAAGGCTCCATAAATTGGGCTGTAGGAGCATGCTCCAAGAGACCTCAGGATCGTTTCCGCAATTATTTTTTAAGTAACAGTCGACAATAAAGCCCGCCATGAAAGTGGCGGGCTTTATTTTCTGCATGTGCTAAATGGTCACGTCAGCCCGCAGCGTCTATCGTTTTTATCCATGTAACGACCGTGCCCTTTTCAATAATTTCGCTGGTTATTAACCGAAAAACTCCTTAACTTTTCCCATCCACGATTTTGCGCGCGGGCTGTGACGGGCGCTGTCTTGCTCGCTGATGCTCTCGAACTGAAGAAAAAATGACATGCCAATCGTTGTGTCCGAGCATGAGTTTCAACAGATCATTGATTCAATCTCCCAATATCCAGAAGGTGTTGGCATTGAAGAGCTTGCTCAAAAATTTGAATCAAGCGTGGGGCGCGCGATCAAATATCGCCTTGCGCAAAATATTGTTGTAGCAGTGGGCAGCGCACAAGGCGTATCAACTGCTCAAGGTGTGGGCGAGGTTTATATTCCGATTTCTGCCGAGAGTGAGGTGATCAAATCCTACGTTCGCCAGCAGCGCAAACTAATAAGTTATCAGATCGCATTTCTGGAGTAATAACCTGTTGTTTATCCGTGTTTCATCTGTGTTCATCTGTTGCTAAATTACGTTTTTTAAGTCAAGTCGTTCGACGCATTTTTCATCACAACTACGCGGCTTCGTTTCCAAAAAAACAGAGGGTAACAATCGGCGCAATCCCTCCATGTAGTAGGCCACTAAAATGCTAAAATCCACGGGTCAATGTTTCACCTCTGGTCGCGATCAAAATGCGTTATTCAAGTTCTGCTACAACACCTCCTCCATCACAAGCCACCAAAGCCGATTTGCGCTCGATTGGCCGACTTTTTCCCTATCTGTGGGAATTTCGCGGACGTGTATTTTTAGCATTGGCGTTATTAATCGGCGCAAAAATGGCTGCTGTAATGGTGCCTCTAGTGCTCAAAGAAATTATCGACGCATTAGATAAATCTAATGCCAGCTTGGTTTTACCGCTCACGCTCATTATTACTTATGGCTTCTTACGTTTCGCCAGTACCACATTCTCTGACTTGCGCGATCTGGTGTTTGGCAAAGTCACACAACGCGCGATGCGGCGCGTCAGCCTGGCAGTATTCGAACACTTACATGCGCTTTCACTGCGATTTCATTTAGAACGCCAAACCGGCGGTATCACTCGCGACATTGAGCGCGGCTCAAAAGCGATCTCAAGCCTAGTAGGCTACTTGCTCTTCCGCATCACCCCCACTGTGCTCGAAATTTTGATGGTCGCCATCATTTTGCTTGTCAAACTAGATTGGGTGTTCGGGCTGATCACACTGGTTACGCTGATCGCCTACATCGGCTTCACCATCACCATCACTGATTGGCGCACGCAATTTGTACGCCGCGCTAACACGCTCGATTCTGAAGCCTACGGCAAAGCCATCGACAGCCTACTCAATTACGAAACGGTAAAATACTTCGGCAATGAGCGTTACGAAGCAAAGCGCTACGACGTCAACCTCGCCGAGTGGGAGCACGCCTCCTTGCAATCACAACGCTCACTGGGCCTGCTCAATGGCGCACAGGCTGCCACGATTGCAATTGGCGTGACGCTCATGGTGATTCGCGCTGGCAATGGCGTCGTCGAGGGTACGCTCACACTGGGCGACTTAGTAATGGTCAACGCCTTCTTGCTGCAAATGTTTCAGCCACTCAGTTTTTTAGGCGTGATGTACCGCGAGATTAAGCAATCCATGACTGACGTGGAGCGCATGTTTACTTTATTACTGCGCCCGAAAGAAGTGGAGGATGCACCCGACGCAAGCGCACTCAACCTACATGGTGGAGAAGTGAAATTCGAACACGTCGGCTTTGCCTACAACAGCGACCGCACTATTTTGCACGACCTCAGTTTTACCGTTCCCGCCGGCAAAACTGTTGCCGCAGTCGGCGCAAGTGGCGCAGGCAAATCAACGCTGGCACGCCTACTGTTCCGCTTTTATGACGTCAGCTCCGGCAGCATTCAAATTGACGGGCAAGATATTCGTCACATCACCCAAGACAGTTTGCGCGCCGCTATTGGCGTTGTGCCGCAAGATACCGTGCTATTTAACGACACCATCTACTACAACATCGCTTATGGTCGCCCCGATGCCACACGCGACGAAGTAATCGCCGCCGCCCGTGCCGCACACATCCTAAACTTTATCGAATCGCTGCCGCAGAGCTGGGACAGTGTAGTAGGCGAACGTGGATTAAAACTTTCCGGCGGAGAAAAACAACGCGTTGCTATTGCTCGCACCTTACTGAAAAACCCTGCTATTTTGATTTTGGATGAAGCCACTTCCGCGCTTGACACAAAAACTGAAAAAGCGATTCAATCCGAACTACTGGAAATCGCGCGCAGCCGTACCAGCTTAATCATCGCGCACCGACTTTCAACCGTGGTGGAAGCCGACGAAATTTTAGTGATGGAAGCAGGGCGCATTGTTGAGCGCGGCAAGCATCCAGAATTATTGGCGATAGACGGTGTGTACGCTCACATGTGGGCGCTGCAACAACAAGCGGAAGAAACTCTTTAGCGGTTAATTCTCATGAAGCGGCTACAACTCTTGTTGCTCTGTGCATACTTAATAATTCCAACAAGTACTATTTGCGAGGAATTGGATTGGAGCATTGGCGCTTATGCTAGCCAATATTACAACACTGAACCCGCTGGATTATTAACGCATGGCAACGCCAACTTTCTTGATCAATATCTGCTTGCGCTTACCGCGAGCAAAACGGTTTGGCGCGCCCTATCGCTCGAAATTGATGGCATGATTGGCCAGCAAGCAGGTCGTGCATCTTTAAGTGAAATAGCGGTAGCTCCAGTGTTGCGTTGGAGTAGCTTTCCTTGGAAGAAAATATTACAAACAGATGTGCGCTTTGCGCCCTTTGGAATTTCTTACACCTCAGACGTTAGCCCTTTAGAACAAGGCAAAGACGGCAATGGTAGCCACGCACTAAATCTACTATTGATCGAATTCGACTTCTCACTTCCACAGGTGAAGTCAAAAGAAGTTTTTGTGCGCCTACACCATCGTTGCGCCATCTACGACTATCTAAATACCTATGGCGCTAACGGCGAAGATTTTCTGTCTTTAGGCTACCGACAGTTTTTTTGATTAAGCTAAAGTTGATTACTTCTGCCCTCTAGCCGCCTTACACACATCAGCACCGTCCGCAGGTATTTCTTTACCAAACATCATTTGCAGTGGCACCCAAATCACCGAGGTGGCAAATTGCCCCACTGCCCCCACCACATCGGTGGTTCGTACTCCAACACTGAAATCATCAAAGGTGCCGCTTACCTGAATTGGAATCGCCAAGCTCAAAAACTGCGGTGTCTTTGCAGCGGGCTTCACATAAAAATCAATTTCTTCTTTCTTGAAATCCACACCGCCCTTGCCAGTAACCCGCATGCGGCTGGTGTCAATAATAATGCCTTGGTCTGACAACTTACCATCGGCTAAAGCGAACTTCGCAATGGCGCAATTCACTTTTGATTCGTTCGATGAATCAATCGCGGGTAGCAAGGCCATCAACACATTCACTGCCCACACATCGAGCAAGCCTGATTTCATGTTTTGCGGCCACACCGCAAAATCAACGGAGCCTTTGCCATAAACAAACGTATCTGAAAGGTAGGGAGTGCGAGAACTCACATCGACATTCAAACTGAACACACCACTCATCTCGCTCTTTTTATCGACCCGTCTTGCCAATACGCCGTAATCGAATTTTTTTGCTTCGACGCGAAGATTGATCGCCACATCCTTTTCGCTAGGTTCATAGCCCATCGCCAGCGAGGCCGAGCCACCCAGCGTGTTAACCAGTGCCGAAAGATCCGCTCGTCCAGCTTGCAACTGTGCATCGAGCTTGCCACTCCCTAGCAGGTCTTCACCAGACATCACTTGATCAACTCGCACTTTCAACAATGCATTTTGTCGCTTCAGTATTTCTGGACTCAACATTTTCTGCGTTTTCAAACTCGCTTCACGCGCTTGTTGACGAGCATCCACTTTAGATTTTTTTGTCTCACTAACAACCGGCTTTTCTTTGGCAACTTCGGCCTCCACAGACTTAAAGTCATCAAGCTGTATTGACGGCGCGGTAAGAGAAACATCGATGCGCGGCGGCACCGCCAGCGTATCCATC
>JAUYFR010000259.1 GCA_030690855.1 Gallionellaceae bacterium | reverse complement strand
TTGGAGGTGCGACCCAGAGTCGAACTGGGCTAACCGGATTTGCAATGCGAATATGCCATTTAACAAAAACCCTTGTTTGACGGGGCTTGCGAAGTATTTTAGAATTAATAAATCTAATTTCCAACGCAATTTCAACGCAGTGAGGTTTTTTTATGGCATATATTCGAGAAGTTAAATCGGGATGGTGGCAGGCCTCGATCCGGCGAAAAAATTTCCCTGCTCAGTCGTGCACTAAAGAAAAAAAGCTGACGCCGAAGCTTGGGCACGCGACATTGAAAACAAAATGGACCGTGGCGTTTTTATAGACCGCACAGAAGCCGAAACAACATCACTGGCAAAAGCACTTGAACGTTACGAAACAGAAGTATCAAGTAAAAAAGACGGTTACGAGCAAGAGAAGTACAGAATCAAAGCTTGGCTTGCCAATCCACTGGCTCTGCGCTCATTAGCTAGCCTGCGCGGAGCAGACTTCGCCAAATGGCGCGATGCCAGACTGAAAGAGGTTGCGGTTTCAACGCTTCAAAAAGACATTGCCGTGATTTCCCATCTTTTTACTATTGCGCGTACAGACTGGGGAATGGCCGTGCAAAACCCCATCGCAGATATCACAATACCTACAGAAGACAACAGTCGCGACCGCCGCCTTGAGGATGGAGAGTACAAAGCATTGATTGAAGCGCTGACGCCTTCCTCCGGACGCGGCCAGCATCGCTCAAAATGGATGATTCCACTTGTGAAGCTCGCCATCGAGACCGGGGCGCGTCAAAGTGAATTGCTCGCGCTCACCTGGGGCGACGTTGATACCGATACCTTATCCATTACCGTGCGCGGCAAAAAGCGTTCTGACGGCAAGAGCCGCACAAAAAACAAAACAAAGCTACGTGAAGTGCCTATGTCGCCAATAGCATTAAAGGCGACAAAGTTGTTTCGATAGGCAAAGGCTGCCGGTCCACAGCCAAGTCGTTAAACACGCCTTTGCGGCGGCTGTAGCGCGTGCGCGCGCTAAGTATGTCTCCGACTGCGAAAAAGACGGTAAAACTCCAAGCCCAAAATTTATGGTTGATTTAACGTTTCACGATCTGCGCCACGAGGCGACCAGTAGATTGGCCGATATCTATCAAATACATGAGCTAATGAAAATCACAAGACACAAAAGTAAAAAAGTGTTGGCGCGTTACTATCACCCAAGGGTTGAAGATCTAGCTAAAAAACTTTGGGCCAGTAAAGCGACCACTACAACTCTGGCCTCTTAGCCTCGCCTCTTTTTTCCAGCAGCTCATTAATCGCAAGATTAATGAGGCCTGGTCTTGTCATTCCAAGACGATCCAGAGCCTCAACAGTACCCAACGTGACAGTCACGCTAATTTGCTCGCGATTATACCCATCCACACCATGGATGTTTGGCAAGCTATTCAAGATGGTCTTGCAGAAAAAATTATTAAAGGAGAGTTCCCTGTCATTTAAAGCGAAAGTAAGCCGCGTTTTGTCTTTTTGTCGATTCTTAAATGCGGAATATGGAGGTCCAGATGAAAGATGCTAAAGATGAATTTGATGCTGAAGCAACACTGGCTGAGATCAAAGAGGCCCGATCTATCAGAAAAAAACGTTGCACATGGGGAAGATCTAAACTTCGCAAGCACCAAGCCGAACTAATTAAATTGAAAGCGGCTGGCGCAACTCTTGAAGATATGCAGTATTGGTTGCGCAAAAATAAGCGCATCAGAATTAATCCTTCAAACATTTCGCGATTCTTAAAAAACGTAATGGCTAAAGAGTGAGGTCGGTTGTCAAAAGTGGATACGAACGAGATCATGCTGCCAGCCTTTTTTCGTAGAACTGGCGCTCAAAAGCGACTGGCGATAGATAGCCAAGTCGCGCTTGTTTGCGTTGTCGCTTATAAAATATTTCTATGTATTCTGTAATCGCTTCGATCGCCTCGGCGCGGGTTTTGAAACGCCGATGGTGCACCAGTTCATTTTTGAGCAATCCCCAAAAGCTTTCCATGGGAGCGTTGTCGTAACAATTACCTCGACGTGACATTGATGCGACCATGCCGAATTGATCCAGTATCGCCCGGTATTCCTCAGCACAATACTGGCTGCCACGATCGGAGTGATGGATCAACCCGCGTGGCGGGCGTTTCTCTGCAACACCGCGAAACAAAGATTGAGTAATGAGGAACAATTTCGCGCCATGGCCTTTGCTCAAGTGACCTATCGCGAGAGTCTGCGAGACATCGAAGCCTGCTTGCTGGCCAATCAAACGAAGCTTTACAGCATGGGTTTTCGTTCCCCAGTAAAACGCTCGACGTTGGCCGATGCCAACGAAGGGCGCGACTGGCATATCTGGGCGGACTTGGCAGCACTGCTGATCAAACGCGCTCGCAAGCTGTACTGCAACGACAGCTTCGGTATCGATTTGGACAGCACCGTTTATGCGTTGGATGCTACGACCATCGACTTGTGCCTGTCGTTGTTTCCGTGGGCCCCGTTTCGTTCTGCCAAGGCAGCGGTCAAGTTGCATACCCTGTTGGATCTGCGTGGCAACATTCCCGCCTTTATCCATATTTCGGACGGCAAGACTCACGAGGTCAATGTGCTGGACATGCTCACTTTCGAGGCTGGGGCTTTCTATGTCATGGATCGCGGCTATTTGGATTTCAGTCGGCTGTTCGCGTTGCATCAAACGGAGGCCGTCTTCGTCACCCGAGCCAAGCGCAGCATGGATGCGCGGCGAGTGTATTCGAGTCCCTCCGACCGCAGCGCCGGCGTGATCTGCGATCAACGCATTATGCTCAACGGCTCCTACATTTCGCAGGACTATCCAGAGCTTTTGCGACGCATCCGTTTCAAAGATCCCGAATCGGGGAAGACCTTGGTGTTTCTTACCAACAATACCGCACTGCCAGCGCTGACGATTGCCGCGCTTTACAAGAGTCGCTGGCAAGTCGAGTTGCTCTTCAAATGGATCAAGCAGCATCTGCGCATCAAGCGTTTCATCGGCAACAGCGAGAACGCCGTGAAGACGCAAATCTGGTGCGCTGTCTCCACTTACGTGCTGATCGCCATTGTCAAAACGGAGCTTCAACTTGATGCCTCTCTATACTCTTTGCTACAGATTTTATCGGTGTCTGTTTTTGAGAAAACCCAGCTATCTCAAGCCCTCGCAGGCAGTGGGCCATTTCCAGAACAGACAGATTTCGCTAACCAACTAAATTTGTTCGATTTTTAACCGGACACTACTGACCTATTTTTTATTTTTTGTAGATGCCTTGCTTTCAGTATGGGCATCGGTTTTCGTGTTGTGTAGAACGCGCCTATCCACTATCCTTGCGGTCATTTATTAAGAATCAAACAACATGACCATCAGCATTAAGAATTCCGAAGACATTGCGAAAATGCGTATTGCCTGCCGTTTAGCCGGCGAGGTTTTGGACTACATCACACCGTTTGTAAAAGTTGGCATCACCACTGACGAGCTGGATAAGCTGTGCCATGACTACATGGTGAATGTACAAAACTGCATTCCTGCACCGCTAAATTACGCACCGCATGGCCATGCGCCCTACCCTAAATCAATTTGCTCTTCGATTAATCACCAAGTTTGTCATGGAGTGCCTGGCGACAAAAAGCTAAAAAATGGCGACATCGTCAATTTAGACATCACCACGATTAAAGATGGCTATCACGGCGATACCAGCCGCATGTTTTATGTAGGTGAGCCCTCAATTCAGGCCAAGCGCTTATGCGAAGCCGCTTACGAGTCGATGTGGCGCGGCATTCGCACGGTCAAACAGGGCTCGACCTTGGGCGATATTGGCCATGCCATTCAAGGCTACGTTGAGAGTTTAGGCTACAGCGTGGTACGCGAATTTTGTGGTCACGGTATTGGCAAAAAATTTCATGAAGAGCCGCAAGTTCTTCACTACGGCAAACCAAAATCTGGTATTCGTTTAGAAGCCGGGATGATTTTTACGATCGAGCCGATGGTGAACGCGGGTAAAGCGGGCATTAAACAATTAGGTGATGGCTGGACGATTGTAACTAAAGACCACAGCCTTTCTGCGCAATGGGAACACACCATTTTGGTCACCGAAACAGGCCACGAAGTGTTGACGATGTCTGCCGACGCACCGCCACCGCCTGATGTTTAACACCTAAATCCTCATTACCAATCTTGCAAACCACTGCTCAAATTCGTGATGCTTTACGTGTTGCACGCCTCAATTTGCAGCGCGACTACGAAACTCATACTCAACCACTTCGCTTACTGCGTAATCACGCCAAGCTGATTGATCACTATCTACAATTAGTCTGGCATCAATCTGGCATGCCTGACGATGCAGCTTTCGTTGCCGCAGGCGGATATGGGCGTCAAGAATTATTTCCAAAATCTGACATCGATATTTTAATTTTGCTGAAAGAGCAAGCTGACGATGCTTTGCAGCAACGCTTGCAAGCATTGGTTGGTGTATTGTGGGACATCGGCTTAGAAATTGGACACAGCATTCGAACTGTCAGCGAATGCATAGCGGAGTCTTCCGATCTCACGGTACAAACTAATCTACTCGAAGCGCGCCACCTTACCGGCAACCATGCGCTATTTTTGGAAATGCGCGTGGAGCTGACGAGAAATTTAGGTCGTCGTAATTTTTTTCTCGCCAAAACTGATGAGCAGCAAAAACGTCATACTCGTTTTATTGATACCGACTTTAACCTTGAGCCGAATCTAAAAGAAAGCCCAGGCGGATTACGAGATCTACAAACCGTGTTTTGGATTAGCCGAGCTTGCGGCTTTGGCACAAGTTGGAAAGAGCTTGCCAATGCAGGCTTGATTACACCTGCTGAAGCACGCGCCATTGCACGCCATGAAGCACTATTGCAAACACTGCGCATTCGTTTGCACTATCTCGCCAATCGCCGCGAAGATAGATTGCTCTTCGATTACCAAACTGCACTGGCCGAGCAAATGGGTATTCATGCAAGTGCGACACGGCGCGCAAGCGAGCATCTCATGCAGCATTACTACCGAACAAAACAAGCTGTGTTGCAGCTTAGTAGCGTGCTTTTGCAAAATATGCGCGCACGCATTTTTCCAGAAGCCAATGTGATCTACCCCGTCAATGAGCGCTTTATTGCTCACGATCAGTTTTTAGAGGCACGGAACGAAGAAATATTTAATCAACATCCTGAGTCCATCTTGGAGAGTTTTTTATTACTTCAACAACACCCAGAGCTGTTAGGTTTTTCTGCCAGCACCATGCGCGCACTTTGGCGTAGCCGCAAAAACATCAACGCGGTGTTTCGCAAAGACCCCAATAATCGTGATTTGTTCATGAAGATATTTCGTGAGCCGCAAGGTTTAACTCACGCACTACGACGTATGAATCAGCATGGCATTTTAGAACGCTACCTGCCTGCATTCGGTAGAGTTGTCGGCCAGATGCAGCACGATCTTTTTCACGTTTATACCGTGGATGAGCACATCTTGATGGTAGTGCGTAATCTGCGCCGATTCACTTTAGCTAAACATGCACCAGAAAATCCACTGTGTAGCAAACTCATTAAGGACTTTGCGCGCCCTGAAGTTTTGTATGTTGCAGGTCTCTTTCACGACATTGCTAAAGGTAGGGGAGGCGACCATTCAAAATTAGGGCGTGCGGACGCTACACGTTTTTGTAAACAACATGCGCTTTCGCGCGAAGATACTGAATTGGTTGTATGGCTGGTGGAGCAGCATCTCAGTATGTCGGCGACGGCACAGAAACAAGATTTGTCAGATCAAGATGTGATTGCCACTTTTTCTGCACGGGTCAAAAACGACCGTTATTTAACGGCGTTGTATTTACTCACCGTGGCAGATATTCGCGGCACCAGCGCAAAAGTGTGGAATGCCTGGAAGGGTAAGTTATTAGAAGATCTGTTTCATGCTAGCCGCCGCTTTATGGTTGATGGAAAAATTGCCGATCAAATTGGCGAAATTCGCCAACGCGCCCAAGAAACGCTGAGCCTTTACGCGGTGGCACCTGAGGTTTATGCCTTGCTGTGGGCGCAACTCGATGCGGAATATTTTTTGCGCCACGAACCGCATGAAATCGCTTGGCATACTCGCCAGTTAGCGCATCGCGTGAACAGTGCTATGCCCATTGTGCGGGCGCGATTAAGCCGCATTGGCGAAGGCACACAGGTTATGGTTTATAGCCCTGACCAACCTTATTTGTTTGCGCGTATTTGTAGCTTCTTTGAACGCATGAACTACAACATCATGGAAGCGAAAATTCACACCACACAACATGGCTACGCGCTGGACAGTTTTTTAGTAATGAATGCCAGTAACGACAAAACTGAATATCGCGATGTGATGAATTATATTGAGTACGAACTGGCTCAATTACTTATTCAAAAAGACGCTCCCCCAACACCTCAAGTCGGCAGAGTCAGTCGTCAACTCAAACACTTTCCCATCAAAACTGAGGTGGTCATTCGAAACGATGATAAAGGGGGCTATACCCTCTCCCTTATTGCCGGCGACCGCCCCGGCCTGCTTGCTCGTGTCGCCTATTTTTTAGCTCAACATCATATTGAGTTGCACCGTGCCAAAGTGAATACGCTCGGTTCGCGCGCAGAAGATATTTTTTGGATCAACGCGAAAAACTTGGATGAGGCCGCTCATCGAGAAAACTTGAGTGAACTTTTAAAAAGTCAGCTCGCCTAAATTACATGACCCTATTTGGCCTTATTACCTCGCCTGCATCGCGCTTGCACAATGCGCCTATGCCATGCAGAATGCCGAAATGAGTTCACATCCAATCCAATTTTCTGACTCCGACATCAGAAACTTATTCGACAATGACGAGCCGCTGGATGTTTGGCTAAAAGCATCCGAGATCGTTCAGCGAATCAGCCCTCAATTTGATTTCAGTCAATCACGTTGTGTATTTGACGATGTGTTACGTTTGTTCGATGGCAGCTATCCCGGTTACTTACGCATTCAAACGCCCTATCACGATCTGCGACATACGCTTGATATCTTTATCTGTTCCGTAAGAATGTTGCACGGTGTACACCTTTCTCTCACAGAGCTAAATGACGAAGAGATCAATTTAGTTTTAATTTCTGCAATGCTCCACGATATTGGCTATGCGCAAAAACCAGAGGAGCCACAGGGTAGCGGTGCCCAGTTCACCAAAACTCATGTTGCTCGTGGCATTGCCTTTATGGAGTCTAAAAGTGATGAGTGGCAACTTCCGAATTCTTGGCCTCCATGCTTAGCCGCAATCATCCAATGCACCAACTTGGGACACAATTTATCCAAAATTGAATTCCCTTCTCAAAGAATTCGCCTTTTAGGACAAATAGTCGCTAGTGCTGATTTAGTAGGGCAAATGGCTGATCGCACTTATTTGGAAAAATTGCTTTTTTTATTTCTTGAATTTAAAGAAGCCGAGTTTGGAGATTACAAAAATACCAACGACTTACTCAAGAAAACACGTAGCTTCTATAATCTTATCCGCACCACTTTGGAAAACGCATTAGGCGGTATTTGCCATCATTTACAATATCATTTCAAAGACTGGTATGGAGTAGAACGAAATTTCTATGTAGAGTCGGTGGAGCGAAACATACTATATTTGGACAGAGTCATTTCTTTAAATGAAGAAGAATGGCTTAACATGCTAAAGCGACATGGCATCGTTAAAGCCTATAGTGAAATCAGTAAACAAAATAACTAGCTCATGTCCATCATTGCGGTTTTCAACCAAAAAGGCGGAGTCGGAAAAACAACAACCGCCTTAAATCTTGCAGCATCACTGATACGTAGTAGCAGAGACGCTTACGGCATCGACCTTGACCCTCAAGCGCATCTAAGCTCCATCACTGGCATTACCGCACATTCTGGCAACGACACCGTTCTGAGCTTATTTCAGCGCAATCGCCCTTTGCGCGAACTGGTGCAAGAATCAAACAGCAAAATTAAAATCATTCCTTCGCATTCTGAGCTTTCAAAAGTCGATGCGCTATTTGGCAAGGGTTACAACGTTGTTAATCGCCTAAACACAAGCTTCCAAGCCGAGAGCTTCGGTAAAAAAGACAGTCCCGTCATTCTTGATTGCTGCCCCATGATCGGCGTTCTTTCGCTTAATGCACTTTTTTCCTGTACCGGACTAATCGTTCCAATTTCAGCTGACCATCTTTCTGCCAGAGGCGCAATGCAGCTAGAAAAAACATTAAATGCGTTGGAGCCTGTATTAAAACGACGCATTCCGCGCCGCTATCTACTCACGCGTTTCGACGGTCGTCGGAAAATGGCTTGGGAAGTGCAACGTATTGTTGAAGAACGTTTTGGCAAAGATGTTTGCCGCACACGTATCTCTGAAAATGTCAGTTTGGCGGAAAGCCCTGCACTCAATTTAACGGTTTTTGAACATGCACCAGCAAGTCGTGGCGCACATGATTACGATGAGCTCGTGGAAGAACTGATTACTGACGGGTTTATTTTGTAAGAGCTGACTATTTCGAAATTAAGGTCAGAATATCTTCGATAGAAGTTGCTTGAGCAAGTTTATTTCCCAAATCTTCGTCTTTCGGTGTGCATCTCACAATCTCACAGTAACGATACATCTGTCTTAATTTACGCTCGGCATCGGGCTGATCGTACGCCGAGATAACAATGCTCTCGACTCGCTGTCCATCTTTGGTCAGAACTGAAAAATCGAACTTCAACACTTTCATCTCCCGTGCAGATTTTTAACTAGCGCGCTGACGCCTTGTTTCATACAAACAAATTCCAGTGCTGACCGAAACATTCAAACTTTCTACGCTACCCATCATGGGGATGCGCACTAATTGATCGCAACTCTCTTTGGTTAAACGGCGTAAACCTTCACCTTCTGCTCCGAGCACCCAAGCAATTGCGCCCACATGTTTGAAGTTATTTAAATCTGTTTCGGCTTCGCCATCCCCACCTACTACCCAAATATCACGCTCTTGCAATTCACGTAGGGTA
>JAUYFR010000233.1 GCA_030690855.1 Gallionellaceae bacterium | reverse complement strand
GTTGGAGTAATAGCGATATTTCCGCTCACCGCTTTGAAAGTCGGGGTTTGCTACATTGCAAATTAAAATTATACAATAAAAACAATGAGTTGCATTGTATTTGCGTGCATCTTGGTTTGTCCACTCGTGGGCGTAATTTTCAATTCAACGCGCTGGTAAAACATATTCAGCAGCATGTGCCAGCAGATGAGCCACTCATTATCGCGGGTGATTTTAATGACTGGAATAATCGCGCGCATTTGCAGTTAGCCAAAGAGTTAGATTTGCATGAGGTGTTTGAAAGCTGGGGCGGTGCGTTGGCGCGTAGCTATCCGGTCGGTTTTCCGGTGCTGAGATTGGATCGAATCTATGTGCGTGGGCTTTCGGTCAAAGACGCCAAGCTTCATGCGAAGGCGCCGTGGAATAAGATTTCAGATCATGCCGCACTCTCGGCGCATTTGAGTTTGCTATGAGTAGCGTGCACGAGGTCGCTGAACATCGCTTGACGTTATTGCGTAGCGGTGAAGAATATTTTCCGCGCTTGCTTGCTACGATTCATGCGGCACAGCATTCAATTTATTTGGAAACTTACCTCTGGGCTGAGGATGAAACAGGGCGCCATTTGAAAGAGGCGCTGGGAAGCGCCGCCGCGCGTGACGTCAGCGTGCATGTCATGTTGGATGGATTCGGGTCTGCTGATTTTCCTTCTGCCTGGGTGAGGGAGATGACTAGGCTGGGCGTAAAGTTGCTGTGGTTTCGTCCTGAGCGAACTCGTTTTCGGTTTGCGCGCCAAAGACTGCGGCGCTTACATCGTAAATTGGTGTTAATTGATGAGAGCGTTGCTTTTGTGGGCGGGATCAATATCGTAGAGGAAGTGCTAACGCCACGTTTAGATTACGCGGTGGAAGTGCAAGGCCCTATTACGGTTGAGATTGCACATTCGATGCAAAATCTGTGGCGATTGGTGTCGTGGATTAATTTGCGTCGAAGCGGTGAGCGCATTCATTTGCCTCATCGCTCTACGCAACAAGCGGTCTCGTTTTTAGTACGCGATAACTTCCGTTATCGACGCGGCATTGAGCAAGCCTACTTACGAGCCATCGAGCAAGCGCAAGAAGAAATTATTATTGCGAATGCCTATTTTTTGCCGGGCCGTCGCTTTCGTGCTCATTTAATTCGGGCTGCGCAACGAGGTGTGCGTGTAACGCTACTGTTGCAAGGAAAGGTGGAGTACCGCTTGCAGCATTATGCAACACGTGCGCTTTACGAAGATTTGTTACAAGCGGGTGTTCAAATCCACGAATATACACATCATTTTTTGCATGCCAAAGTGGCGGTGATTGACAGTAAATGGGCAACGGTAGGGTCATCCAATATTGATCCGTTTAGCCTGCTGTTAGCGCGCGAGGCAAATCTGGTGGTGCAGGATGTCGGATTTGCCACTGCCTTGCACGAGAGTTTATTGCACGAAATTAAACAGAATTCGCAAGCCGTTGTGTGCACAGCTTGGCGTCAGCGTAGCTTGTGGTTACGTGTCGCTTTGTTTTTGAGTTACGCACTAGTGAGATTATTGGTTGGCATGACTGGTTATACCCATAAGCGTGACGATATTTGATGGGATTCAAAATTGGGTTTGGGTGCATCTCGTGCAATACTCGTTTCCAGTTCCACCCAAATTGTGCATTAGGTAACCCATCCAAGACAATGCAACACATACGCCATCAAATCGCGCTAACATTGATGCACGAATGTGATGGTGCAAGACCTGCCCCGTTCATTTTGAAAGGGTGTGGCATTGACCCTATTTGCTACTATTTACTTGACCACGCCAGTTACACCAAGCCCATATGTTTTGCCTGCAACGCCGCTTCAGCGCGCGAGGAGATATTGAGCTTGCGATAGATATTTTTCACATGGTCGCCCACGGTGTGGCGCGAGATGTTCATCACCGCGCCTATATTGGCGATGCTGATGCCGCGTGTGAGTTGCGCCAGCACCTCGCGTTCGCGCGGAGTGAGCAAGGTATCTTCTGCAGTCTCGATGCGAGTCACTTCCTGCGCCACCCGAAAATGATCCAGCAAACGCCGCGCGACGGAGGGTGAGAGTGGCGGGTGACCTTCGGTGATCCCCTTCAATTGTTTGACTAGTTGTTCCGGGGGCTGGTCTTTGAGCAGGTAACCCTGCGCTCCCGCACGCAACGCAGGGAAAATGTGATCGTCGTCGTCAAACAATGTTGCCACCACAATCATGCACTGTGGAAGACGCTCGAATAGAGCCTGCACAACCGTTGTACCGTTACCATCGGGCAAAGCAAGATCAACCAACACGAGATCGAATTGAAATTGATTGATGATCTTAAGCGCGCTAGCAACATCCACCACACAGCACACGCGAATACCGGGAAATGCCGTCTGCGCGACTTCGCGCAACATCTCTTGTGACTCCGGCATGTCTTCAAGAATCAAGGCGAGCTTCATTTCAATGAACACGCTATCGACAATTGAACTTCGTGGGCTCCCAACATAATACTCAAACTACCGCCCAGTTCTTCCATTCGTCCGCGCAAATTGCGCAATCCATAGCCTTCTTTCCATGTAAGCGGGTCTGCGATGTTGCCATCGTTGAAAACGCGCATCCGTAAATGGCTTGCTTCAGAAACAATCTCTACTTTGATGTAACTCGGGATAGCATGTTTAAGCGCATTGGTGATGAGCTCGCGCATCACCGATTCCAAAGATGCCTTGGTGCGTGATGAAAGTATGAGTTCGGGCAACTGTTCCGGTTGTTGCCAACGCAGCTGACAGCTGGCCGCTTCGCAACGCCCCCCGGCCTCGGCACGCCAATCAGCCAGTGCGTTCAACAGTGGCACGGGCTGCACGTCCAATGCCGCAATGGCCGTGCGCAAATCTTTCATCGCATCGCGCGCCATTTCAGCATTGGGTGTGCCGCGCAGATGGTGGATGAGCTTCAGCAGTCGTGCCCCGATGTTGTCGTGCAGATCGCGTCCGATGCGTAAACGTTCCTGTGCCACACCTTGATCATAGCTGGAGCGTCCGCTCATCACTTGCTCCAGAAGATGACTTAGCGAAGTCGCGAACGCCGCATCGCGGGTAGAAAATAAACGTGCGCCGTGTCCGGCATAGCGCAATGAATATGCCGACAGTTTGCAGCAGCCCGGCACTAACAGCCCCAACCCCTCCTCGCATATCTCCCCGACACCCTTGTCAACCGGACTCTTTTTCAACTCTAGCGGATCGAAAATGCGCCGCAACAATGCCTCCCAACGCGCTTGCTGCTCATCGGATGAAATAGTGAAGGTGATAGTGGAAATCTCCGGTAACAAGCTATCAAAAGTCGGCACTTGTTTACTCACAATGCGCTGCCACAACCATTGCCGAAACGGAAAATATAAACCACCGCACAACAGTAACGTAGCGCTCAAGGAAATGTTTTGACTCAAACCGAAATACAACAGCAGCGCATCCATGACGATCACCGCAATAACACCCGATAACCACAAGAAAATCCGGTAAGCCCATTCATCCAAATCGAACAGCCGAAAATGGCGAAGACCCAGCGCGATGCCCGCGTACATGATGAGAAAAAAACCAAAGGAATATCCCTGCGAAAGAGGCGGGATAAAACCCAGTACGCCTGGGCCATAGATACTGAAAACGAAAAGACCGCACCCTGTCACCACCGACAAAATAAACCAGCGAAGCGCAGCCCGATCCAACGGTTGGGCGCTACTCTTACGCCACTGCACGACGGCGAACACAATCGCCAGCGACATCTCCAGCATCGGCGGAATACGCGAGCCCCAATCTTGATCGGGTGCCCAGCGAAAGACATCCGCAGCCAGCCATACGCCGAAAACAATCGGCAGCCATAACAAATTTCGCGGACGGATAAGTTTGCGCGGATAGGTCAGAAACAAGGCCATCAACGCGCACCCGAACATGAATGCACCCGCGTGGTTGAGTGAAGCCAAAAAGCGAAAAGTCTCGCCTGGTATGGCAAGCTCACGGCTGCTATATATCGCGGCAGGCACCGCGAACGCAGGAAACATCAATCCAGTTAGGGCAAACATGCGCGCCCCCCAGTCGTCCCGTCGTAATAAAAACACCCAAGCGGCGATTAACAAGCCCGAAAAGCTTGCAATCAACTGAAACCAGAACGCGGCAGGCAAGTCCGCAAGCGGACGCTGTCCCGGTGTGATTTTTGTTTCGCCAGAAAATCCGTTTTTGTCTGTCCAAAAAATCGTTACTTCAGGCGAACTTAATATGTCGTGCAGCGCGCTTTGTCTGGAAAAGAAATCTGCCATCTGCGGATAGGTATCGAAAAAATCCGGCTCCTCGATCAAGTCAGTGGGCAGTATTGATAGCGATTCCCCTGTTGCAGAAACAAGACGTTGCACTACTGCACCCTCGGGAATCTGCCGCGCCAATTCCGGCGTCACCCGCACGACACGCACCTTGTCGCCATCCGCCACCATCTGCACTCCCAGCCAAGGTGGCTGCAACGTAAACCAGGCCGTACCCATGCTCAATGCCAAACTAAGCAGCAATAAGAGGAGCAACGCATAAGTAGGTCTCTTGTGTAGCGAGCGCATTTTGTTTTTTCCTTAAAATGGCGAGTTAGCAACTGTAGCAAATATCCCGGCAAAAGCTACCCCCGCGTTCGCGGGATTGTGTGAAGGGGTGTGATCTTGCAATATTCTTCTACGCGCTTTAAGTATTGCGCCGTTCTAATCTGAATCACATTATTTAAGGGCTAAGGAGTCCATCATGCAAAAAACAAGAGATTCATTTAAGCAAGCCAGCTCCCTAGTTTTAATGCTGGGAGTGGTGTATTTGTCTGCGGGGTGTATGGCTATACCGCCACTCCCATCTATGGCCATTGCACCACCCACACTGAAAGGGTGTGAATTGGGTCCTTCTAACGAATTGTTGGCCGATTTGAGTTTGGGTAAGTCTTATCTCGCCAAAGGAGCATCAGCGTCACTACAACCTAAACTGCAACGGCAAGTGTCAGACCTTGAACAACGACTGGCAAAGATGGAAGAGGTACGCAAAAAATCCAATTACCTTGTTTTAGTCAAAAAGATTGGCGAGCTGAACCAACAGATTGCCGATTTGGGTGGTGAGGGGCTGGCAATAGAACAAGCCGAGCGGGATAGACAAGGAATGCGCAATCTTGAGGCTAGTCAGTACAACGCGATGAGTGGTCCAGATGTGATTACCAGCAAAGATAGTCGCGGCTCTTACCAAGACACAACCACTTACAAAGGACAGGTACGTGAGTCCGTTGTGGCACAGCAGCGATTAGACGATGCCAGAAGCCAGATTGCCTCAAGCATGGGGGAAGAAAATCGGATGAAGATACAAAGAATTGAGCGCAGCAAGGTTCAGCTCTTGATTGAAAATCCAAACTTTACTCAGGGCAAGGCATTTATTTCAGCCGAGTCCGATGCGATTGCGACGCAGTATTGGCCAGCATTAAAAACCACGCTGGCGGAACTGGCGCAAAACAGCAACAAGTAATGAAACACGTGGCAGCGACGTTCTGCTGCGCGAACTAACGATGGCTAAACGTGGCGATTCACCGCCACAAAATTTAACTTTTTAAGGAGATTTACATGCGACATATTTTACTTGCAACGTTGCTAATCGGGATTATTGGTCTTACAGGCTGCGCAGGGCAAGCTAGCGGAGTATTAGGGAAACATCTTAATATTAAGGGGAGTGATGGCTCGGTCTTGACCGATTTTCATGATCCCGCGCTGGCAGAGGGAGCGGAAACCCAATCACAGATGTGCCGAGAAAGTAAGTTGACTGGTAACAAGTTCCTTGAGCCAGTTTGTGAATTTGCATTGAACGATAAAGGCTTCGCCAAGGTGCATGTGCCTGGAGCAGAATACCCAGCTGACTACAGTATCTGGAGCTCCCCAAAGCTGCCTGCATTTTACGAACTTAAAGTTTCGTCCGCCAATGCTAAGAACTTAAAATGGGAGGTGTGGTCAAGTCCAGAGAGGGAGCAAGGTCCAGGTCATAGTGCTAAGTTCACCAAGGCAATGGGCCCTTTCACTGCAGGACAGAGGATCAAGCTTCCTTTCTTAAAGATGCACGCTCAAGGGATTGATACGTATTTGATGCCGAAAGTGATGATAGTTGCCTATTCCCAGACTGAGCGTGGTGAGAAGTTTACTGTGGAAACATTTAAAGCCCAGTTTGGGCAGTAAATAACCGCGAACCTATTTGACATGATGTAGTTAATAAAAACACCTCAGCATCACTGGCTGGATCAGTTGGTTAGACTTGATTACCTGAAATATAAAGTCGACTCATATGGACAGGTCTTTCAACCAAGCAGACCAGTGATTGTTGTGTACTCTCCTTCAGAGCGAGGCGAGAAGTTCACCGTGAATGTATACAAGCCAAAACTGGCAAAACCAAAATCAAGCCATTATGTAGGCTTACATTGG
>JAUYFR010000199.1 GCA_030690855.1 Gallionellaceae bacterium | reverse complement strand
AATGGGCAATATGCTCAAGTTGAGTTTCGTGTTCTTTCAGCGAAGTAATATCTGAAAAGAGCGAAACATAATTTTTGATATTGCCTTGCTCATCACGCACCGCGCTAATCGTTTGCATCTCTGCATACACTTCACCACTTTTACGTCGATTCCAAATTTCACCTTGCCACGAATCTGTTTGCAGCAATTCCTCCCAAAGTTTGGCGTAATACTCAGCGCCATGCCTGCCTGAACTGAGCATGCGAGTATTTTTCCCTAGGACCTCATCGCGAGTGAAATCAGTAATTTTGCAGAAGGTATCGTTAACGTCGATGATGGTACCGATCGGGTCGGTAATCATGATTCCCTCACGCGCATGAGTGAACACGCTAGCCGCTAATTTGAGCTTTTCTTCAGTTAATTTCTGAAGTGTAATATCGCGAGTGATCGACAGAAGCTGTGTTGTGCCATTATCTCGGAGCGGTACCGCATGCGTTTCCAGCCAGCGATGCCCTCCTTTTAAGCCAATGATTTCAAATTGCAGCAGCCCTGATTCACCGGCGATCACTTTTTTATGTAGCTCGGAAAAAGCATCTCGATAGTCTGGCGCAATAATTCCCAGCACCCCACGACCTGCCACCTGCGCTAAAGAATCAGCTTCAATCATTACCAATCCAGCCGGATTCATAAATTTCAAAATTCCTTCAGCATCAACAATTTTGATGCACTCCGGTTCAGTCTCAATAATAGTAGTGAGGCGCAATTCACTCTGTGCAAGCCGTGACTCAGCTTGCTGACGCACGGCAACTTCGGCCCTTAGCTCAGACACCATATCGACCGCCATCGTATTAAACGCACGCGATAATTCGCCTAGCTCATCTTTCGCGACTGAAGCGGCGCGCACTGAAAGATCACCCTTACCGATGGCGAGCACTGCGGTATGCAATCTATTCAGCGGCTTTAGAACACGCTGCTTTAGCAACCATGACAGCAGCACTACAATGACCAGCATGATGAGTGGAATGGCTGTCGCGATTTGGTGAGAGCGATGTTCAGTATCAATACGCTGTTTGTTCACTCTTTCGCTCAAGTGATAGACAGCTTCTGAAAGTGAACGAACGTTATTCAACAACTGATCAAACAAAAACTCTTTGCGGCGGCGTTGCAAACTATCCAAATTCTCATAGGGAACTTCTTCTAATTTGGTAAATAGGTCGAGAAGCAGAGTAGCTTGCTCGCGCATTAATTTATCTTGAACAACATCCTCGCTGTACAAAGAGTCCATCAATGTGGCGTATTGCGCCTTCCATTGCTTGGCAGCGCGATTTTCGCCGTACAGTGCATATTCATTCGTTAACACCAATAACTCGCCAACCGTACGGCTGTTCGCACGACCTCGCTCATCCATCTCGGCAATGACAGACAATCTTTGAGAAAAGGAGTAGCTGAAAAACGCAAGCGCGACTCCCATCACAATGGAAGTGAAAGCCGCCGCGATTAAAATGACACGAATTCGCATGGTTTATTTTTTAATGCCAACCGCCATTGGTAAAGCCTTCATCAAGGGATCTATAAAAATAAAATCAAGATAATTAATCACTTTGTTTTCTGTTACGTGGCCTTCTTGGCGCGCCCAGCGTGCCTCACTTTCAAGCGTAGAGATCAACGTTTGATCTAAGCTCAACTCATAATGATTGCGCGACCATATCCAGTCTATATAAGCTTGCTCAAGTTGCAATCGCGTGCGCAAAATAGCTTGTGCTTTAAGTGGCTCATCTTTGATAAATTGTTGGGCGCGAGCCAGTGCTCGCAACACTTTAACCAACTCTTCATCACGCATTCCCATCAATTTTTTATGCACGATCAAGTTGAAGGTCAAATCATAAATACCTACGTTCGGCAACACTGTTGAACCGACCAATGCTTTGCTTAGGTTGTAGGAGTAAGGCTCCCAAATTGCAACGGCATCTACCTCGCCCTTACTGAGCGCGGCCTGCATCCCCTCCGGGTGTATGTTGACGACCTTAACGGATTTCGGATCAATATCGTGAAAGAGCAACCAAGTATCAAGATAGTAATGACTGGCAGAGCCCACCACCGTGGCGATACGCTTTCCAACTAAGTGCTTCGGCTTAGTAATGTTGGCTTCTTTTCTGACAACAATCTTCACATCATCACGGCTAGAAACGAAAGTGGCTATCACCGCAAAATCATTGCGCCTAAAGCTGTTAAACATGACTACTGCCTCGGACGCAGTCGCTAGATCAGCCTCACCATCGAGTAGCTTTTTGAGCGAGCGATGCCCGCCGATAACTTCATCCAGCTTGACTTGCGCGCCTTCACTGGAAAAATATCCCTGACTTTCGGCAACATAAATAGGGAGAGAAAGGGGTGATTTCGAAACAGCGATGGTGAGTGTTTCACCTGCCTGTACGCCAAAGGAAAAAATCCAAAATAAAGCGAGCATCAAACCGCTCTGCCGCAAGGGGCGGGGAATTGGGTGGCTAGATTTTTGTAGGTCGGGATTGAGCGTGTGTTGCTGGGGCTTTAGCCCCGTACAACCACGGCCTACTCCTTGCGGGTATAACCCGACAGCTATTGTTCAATGCAACGCATTTTGTCGGGTTAAAACCCGACCTACAAAAAATCTTGTCACGTTTTGACATCATTTGACTGGTAAGTGACTAGTACGAATGTTGTTTATTGGGCGCGTTCTAGAAATTGAAAGTAGCGGTGATCCATCCACGACGAGTAAACGTAGGACTTGAGCGCCGTGCATTATCTTTATTCAACTTCCAGCCAAGCACATCAAAGGTGTTGTAGTTATCCTGGGTCGCATTCTGCACAACCAGCGCGATTTCAGCACTTTTGCCACCACTTAATTTAAGTGTTTTTGCTAGGCGCATATCTAAACGACTCATTTGATACTCCGGCGGAATATCGGGTGCCACAGAGATCGCTCTCACTTCGCCACGATAGTAGTAACCGGCGCTTAATTGCCACGAGTCGGCGATTTGTTCAGAGATCAACACGCTATAGCTATGTGTGGGAACAATTTGCGCAAAGCGCGCTGGATACTGGTCTCTAGTCAGATAGACATACTGAATGAAGGCGCTAATTGTTCCGTATGGTGAAGAATACGGATCGGGGTTAAAAAACTGCGTTGGGTAATTCGCAAAATGGGCTTGCGCCTCTTGATAAGCATAGTTAAACGACAGAAAACTATGTTTTTCATCCCAGTGATATTTCACCGTTGCTTCAAGGCCTTTAAAGTCAGCTGTCATCATGTTTTTGACACTACTTTCATCTGCAAGCCGTGGGTATGCGTCAGTAAAAATCATATCGCTAACTTGATCAATGTAGGCACGCGCATCTAGCGTTACGCCAATAGATGGAAATTCGCCCAGGTAGGCGATTTCTTTGGAAACGATTTTTTCTGGCGTGAGTGGTGTGATGGGCTGAATATAAATCCCCCCAAAAATTTTATTGTTAGCCTGCACATAAGCCTCTGCCAATGAAGGACTACGCGTCGCAGTAGAAACGCCTAAACGCACCGTTTGCTGTGGCGTAAAGTGATAAGGGCACCTCTAATAATTCGTCATTCCGGCGAAGGCCGGAATCCAGCTCTTTTATTAAAAAAGGCTTTGCCCTTGCTACGCAAGGAACTATTTTTTCTGAACTGGATTCCGGCCTTCGCCGGAATGACGAAATCTGAATTAT
>JAUYFR010000183.1 GCA_030690855.1 Gallionellaceae bacterium | reverse complement strand
GGTATCGCAAGCCACAGTTTCTTTGCAGCAAGCCAAGATGCGCACCCAGTTTGCGGCTGCTGAATTGACGCGGCAATTTCCCGCCATCGTTTTGCCCGCCGCATTGGCCGTCTCTTTGCCGCAGCCTATCGAACATGATTTAGCCTATTGGAAAAAACAAATTATCGACCACAACCATGAGCTTGAAATGGCGCTTTCAGAAAAGCACATGCAACAACTGTTGGCACAGCGTAGTCGTGCCGATCGCATACCCGATCCGACCGTGGGCTTGCGTTATTCAAACGAAATGGGCGGAGATGAAAAAGTGACAGGCCTGTATATTTCAGTGCCACTCTCCTTTGGTATGCGCGGGGCGAATGCGCAACAGGCTGAGTATCAGGCCGAGATCAGCAGTAACCGTGAAGCCAATACTCGCCGTCGCCTAGATGCGGATATCAATGCGGCTTATTCACAAGCCGTCGAAAGCCATCAAACATGGCAACAAGCGCGCGAGGCGGCAGAAAATTTGCGCAAGAACGCAGCGCTGGTAACGCGCGCTTACACACTAGGTGAGAGTAGCTTGTCGGAAACTTTAACGGCGAGACGCTTGGCATTGGAAACAACGTTAGCGGAAAGTATTGCGCAACTGGATGCTAACGAAACTCGGTATCGTCTGATGTTGGATGCGCATGAGCTGTGGTCAATGGCCGAGCACGTTGAGCATTCCGAAAAACAATAATTTACGGTGTTATAAAATGCGCAGCAGTACTCCCTCGCCCACTTGTGGGATAACCAGCCACTTGCCAGCTTGCTGGCTTATAACTGCTGCCTTAGTGAGATGGCTAGTTGCTTCACCAGAGGGTTAGTCACTTATCAGTCAAATGATGTCAAAACGTGACAAGATTTTTTGTAGGTCGGGTTTTAACCCGACCTACGAAAGCAACTGCTTGGCTCCGGCTTGTCCGGCTTAGAGAGAGGGTGTTGTTGAAATGGAGCAAGAAATGCATATTCATATTTTAGGTATCTGCGGCACCTTCATGGGCGGCATTGCTGCCATCGCTAAGCAAGCGGGCTATCGCGTCACCGGCTGCGACGCTAACGTTTACCCGCCGATGAGTACGCAACTCGAAGCGCAGGGCATTGAGCTGATCGAAGGCTTTGGCGTAGCGCAACTCGCGCTTAATCCGGATGTATTCGTCATCGGCAACGTGGTGTCGCGTGGCAATCCGCTGATGGAAGAAATTTTGAATCGCAATCTGCCTTACGCTTCCGGCCCGCAGTGGCTGGCAGATACGTTGTTGCGCGATAAGTGGGTGCTAGGCGTGGCAGGTACGCATGGCAAAACCACCACCACTTCGATGCTGGCATGGATATTAGAATATGCAGGACTAAACCCCGGCTTTCTGATTGGTGGCGTGCCACAAAACTTTGGTATTTCGGCGCGAATTACTGAGTCCCCATTTTTTGTAATTGAAGCTGATGAGTACGACACTGCATTTTTCGACAAGCGCTCTAAGTTCGTTCATTACCATCCTCGCACCGCGATTTTGAATAATTTGGAATTCGATCATGCAGATATTTTTGCTGATCTTGCCGCTATCGAAACGCAGTTTCATCATCTCGTGCGTACCGTACCCAGCAATGGTCTCGTGGTGAGCAACGGGCGCGAGGAGTCATTGCAGTGCGTGATTCAACGCGGCTGTTGGACACCAGTAGAAGCCTTCGGCAGTAACGATGGCTGGAATATTGACGACGATAATCTTGTGACGCTGAATGGCGTTGCGCAAGGCTCATTGCAATGGGAGTTGATGGGTGAGCACAATCGCATGAATGCACTTGCCGCACTCGCCGCTGCTCGCCATGCGGGCGTGCCGGTAGCGCAAGGTTTGGCGGCGCTGGCTGAATTTAAAAATGTGAAACGGCGCATGGAAGTGCGTGGCACAGTCAATGGCATCACGGTGTATGACGATTTCGCGCATCACCCCACCGCGATTGATACCACCGTTGCTGGGTTACGCCACAAGGTGGGCAAGGCACGTATTTTGGCCGTGCTAGAGCCGCGTTCGAACACCATGAAATTGGGTGTGATGAAAGCCGCGCTACCCGCAAGTTTGAAAGACGCAGATTTAACTTTTTGCTATGCCGGAAATTTAGGCTGGGATGCGCGTGGCGCGCTCGCGCCACTGGGTGATAAAGCTATTGTGAAAGACGATCTGCAAGAGCTGATTGAGGCGATTGCCAATGTTGCAAAATCGGGCGATCAAATTTTGGTGATGAGCAACGGCGGCTTTGGTGGCATTCACGAAAAGTTGCTAAAAAAACTGGCGTGAGGTGCTGAGTCTTTGTAGGTTGAGTTCCCCGCCGTTGGCGGCGTCGTGTTTTTGTAGGTCGGGATTCATCCCGACGCAGTTAGTGAATCGAAGCAAAAACGTCGGAATAAACCTAAAAAACTTAGTTAGCCACAGAGAACACAGAGGAGAAACAAATGGTTATCGCAGAATTGCGATTCTCCTTTTTGGTGAGCCAGAAAAATATGGGAATCCCATGTCATTCTCTGTGAACTCTGTGGCTTGAATTGAGGTTTTTAGGATGAATTCCGACCTACAAAACGCCCTCTAACCGATACCCCATCGCTTGTTGCAGGATACTTTAATCGCAAAGCAAGTTGTGCCTTGCCACAGACTGCTTCTTACTGAATCAAAAAATCAATCAGTTCAACGGGACCATCAGCAAAGGGCTGCCCCAAGCTAATTACCCCCGTACCATGAAGCATCACTTCTTGATTCATCACGTGAATGACTTGGTTGTCGCTGAAGCGAACATAGGTGCCATTTGCGCTGTGATCGGCCAACACAAACTTACCGAAGCTAAATTCGATGCGCGCATGTTGGCGAGAGGCAAAGGTGCTGGGAATAATCAAATCGCAGTTATCGCCACGTCCCACCACGATACTTTTGTGCTGTTCGTTAATGGTTGTTAGGTGTTGATGAAAGCGCAGGAGTAACTCATGTCGCGCTTCACTCGGTTTGCGGAATTGCGGCAAACCAATGCGCGTGGTCAACGTGTCATCTTGCTCCCAACCCACCTGAAAGACGTCCATGGCCTCTTCTTTGCCACGAAATTCCGCACGCGTGATTTGTCGCACTTTACTGCGCAACTTTGCGGGTAGCGCATTAACGGCGGCAGGTGTCGTTAAAATTTGCCGCGCCCGCGTGATCGAGGTAACACGCGCTGCGACATTGACGGTATCGCCAAAAATATCGTTACCCTCGCAAATCACCTCGCCGTAATGAAAGCCAATGCGGATATAGATTGGGCGATTTCCACCAGGCCGTTCACGATCGATCGCAAGTTGCATCGCACAGGCAGCCTCTAACGCATCCTCCGGCGAGGGGAAAGTACACATAATCTCGTCGCCGATGGTTTTTATGAGTATGCCGTGGTGTGGTGATAGCTCTATTTTCAATACATCGAGACACTTAGTAATAATGCTTAGCGCTTCTGCGTCTCCCAGCTTTTCATACAAGGAGGTGCTACCGCTCACGTCGGCAAATAAGATGGCAAGCTTGGCCTGTTGAGAGGTCTCAGACATGTTAACCATTCGCTCCAAACATCATTCTCTTCGCGACGAACTTTTTGGCGAACGGCACACTACCCAAGAGCGAAAGTGCCCAACCGCGCGCACTATTTAGCAAGGGCAAATCATTAGAGAAAATTCGCACCAGTCCATCGGTAAAACCAATGCCAGCATTGCGATCGAGGCGACGTGATTTGCGATAATTCGCCAACATCGGCGCAGAGCCTAGTGCTGCCGGTTGCCCACGCAAAATCACACGCGACAATTCCCACGCATCGCGCACGCCCATGTTAAAACCTTGACCTGCAACGGGATGTAAAGTTTGCGCGGCATTGCCGATGAGCACGGTGTGAGGGAAGGTGGTGTCGGGTGCACGCTTGAGACGCAAGGGAAAGCTACTGCGCTTGCCCACTGTGGTGAATTCGCCCACTTCACTGCCGAAGTGCTGGTGCAACTCGTTGAGAAATTTTGCGTCATCCCACGCAAGCATTTCCTCCGCTTGTGCGTGCGAACCCGTCCACACAATTTCGTAACCATCGCGGTACGGTAGCAGCGCAACCGGACCTTGCGCGGTGAAGCGCTCAAAGGCGGTATCCGCCTGTGGCTTGCTACAAGTAATGTGTGCAATGACCGCGCTTTGGCCGTATTCGCTGACTTTTGGCGGATGCGTGGTTTCAAATAATTTACCGCCATCGGCGACCACGGCGA
>JAUYFR010000177.1 GCA_030690855.1 Gallionellaceae bacterium | reverse complement strand
CGCCGCTCATGCCTTCCAGCGGCGTGGCTCGGCTTTGCGCTGGATGCTCTATAACGATTGGGTTGGGGTTGCACGCCTTGGCTGCCATCTGGCGCGCCTCATGCATCAGTTGTGCGTGTTCTGGTGAGAGCTGCGGATTTTCTTGCGCCTTGAGCACCTGCTCGGCCTCAAGCAGCGCGGCAGTACGGTGTTCCTCCACGCGCTTGGCTAGCACAGTGACTTTTCCAGCCTTTTCGGCGCGCGTCAGCAATAGGTCTTTCACCAAATCCTGTGTACTCATCGGCATCGCGCGCCGCGCCGCACGGAATTCGGCTTTTTTCTCCATCACAAAAGCCTGTTGTTTCTTGCGACCATGCGCAGCCACTTCTTGGCGATCCATACCTGTACGTTCGGGGTTTTCGGCGATGCACAGGAACTTGCCATTCACATAAACGATGATCTTGCCCAAATCATTCGGGTCAAGGCGGATGTCGGCCAGCTCGCCGATGTACTGCGGAAGATCGGCATGAATGAAAGTGGCGTTGTCGTAGCGAATGCCCTTCTTGGTAATGGTGGGCAGGGTTTTAACGGGCTTAGCCAGCAAGATGTCCAGCGCGCGTTCGTTGCTGATGCGTTTGATTGATCCGGTGTAGCTCGCGACCTTTTCCAGCGGCGACAGGCCCAGCGACTTATGTTCGCGCACCATGTAAGTTCCAGCCAACCATTGGTTAGTCAGGCGCTGCATCTCTTCCACGCCCATATCCACTTTGACCACGGCGTTTTTCTTGAATAGGTTTTCCGCGAAAGTGCGCTTGGCTTCGATCTGCTTACGATCCGCCACGCTGTGTCCGATGAAGTTATCCATCATTTCAAGGATCGAATGCAGATAGGTCTGAATGAAACGTTCGACGTGGCCTTTTTCCCACGGAGAGAAGGGGGCGGAGAGGCGGTGCTCAATGCCCATTTCCTCAAAGAACATCAGCATTTCACGGCTTTTGTAGTCCGTTCCATTGTCCGTCTTGGCACACTCGGGCACACCCCATTCCATAATGGCTTCACGCAGCAGCAGCTTGTTGGTCTCGGTACGCGGGGTTTTGGAAAACAGAATCATCGGGCGGCGCGCGAATAGATCAATCACCACGCTGGCGTTGTAACGCCCCTCGGGGAATTCCCAATCGGCAGGCGTGCCGTCCATTTCCCAACGTTGGTTCAGGCGCAACACATCGGCATCCAGCTTGCCTAAAGATGAGAGGTACTTGTTTTTCCATTGATCCGGGTTGGTTTCGGCCAGCAGCACCTGTGCGTGGCGCGCTTCAAACGCGGCGCGGTAGCGGCACACCGCCCAATACGACACCTGCGGCCACTTCACTTCGCCCGTCGCATCCGCGCCGAATTTATCCACGTCCGCATGGTTGATGATGTCGGTCAATTGCTTGCTTTGGATGTGCGGCTTTTCCGTGAGCACGGCCAGTACAAACTTTTCCAACTCGGGGTGCTGCTCGATCACGCTCTGGCGGGCAGATGAGCCACCATTGACCGCACGCTTGTCGGCGCAGGCCAGCAGGCCAGTTTTCTCGTTTTCCAACACCCAGCGCTGGATCGAGCGCGGGCTGATCTTGGTATATTTGGCGCGTGCCGCCTCAGATAGCTTGATCCGCTTGGCGTTGTAATCTTCGGCAAAGGCCGCGAAGGCCTCGTTGCGGTGCAGATGCTTGCCTTCCGAATTGTGTGTTTTAAAGTATTCCCTGAATGCCAGCACGATGTCGAAATGCGCCTCAAATTTCTCGCGCCCGATGAGCGATAAAGTGGCGTAAATTTGGTCGAGCGATGCCTCTGTTTTACGTGACTTCTCTTCGCGTATCTCACTGCGCACCTTTGCCAGCGCTTGCTTTAACGCCGTGGCTTGCGCACCGTCGGCGGCGATCTGGCTACGGCTTTCGATCAGGCGGGCTATCTTGGCTGGGGGGAGGTATTCACGGCGCATTCCGCTGCGCCCCGCGCTTTTGATTTCGGTGAATTCCCAGTTTTCGCGCGCAACTAAATCGCGCCAGCAGCGCTCCGTCGTCGGCATCCCCGGCAGCTTGAGCGCGGCCAGTTCGGCGCAGGAATAGTGGGTTTTAACGTTTTGCATTACCATGCCCCCATGCACGAAATAACCCACGCCGTGAAGTCGCTCGACCTGTTCTGCGGGCAGGCCATGTTCGCCTTGGATAACGAGGCGCTGACTGAATTCGCCCGCACATTCCGCCCCATGCCGGTGGCCGATTGGCTGGCGATGCGCGAAAAAATGATGCCGCTGATCACCGAATTCATGGAGACACCTCAAGCGGAGTGGTTTCAGCGCTGGCCTGTTCGCTTGGAAAGAACGATGCTGGCTCTTGCGGCATTTCAGTTGGCGCGAGAAGCATCCCTGCAGCTCGACGCGATTCGAGAAGTTGACCAAGCAATAAACCGAATGACTGCTGGTTGGCAGCGCCAATTTGCGAGCGAAGCTGTAACCGCGCTGTTTTTATGTAAGCAATCTGCTTTTCTTTGGCCTTTTGAAATTGGCTCACCATTTCAGGAGTGAGCGCAGTCAGTTCGGCACAGGAATAGTGAGTTTTCATATCTGCCCCCCAAATAGGTGAGGGTTCCCCCCAGTTGTAGAATGGCCGCGCGCCTCGAAAACGCATCCATCAACCACAGGAGAACCCTCGTGAAACAAGAAACCGCTTTGAAATTGCTCGAACTGGCTACCCAGCTCGCCTGCGCCACCGTCAGCCAAAACACACACCAAACCAAAACCAAGCGAATTGACGAAGGCGGGGTTGAAACAGTCCTGAAGGACTGTGTGAAGACGGTGGAAGATCGTTTTCATGAATTAACTAATCGAGCTGACTAAGCAACGCAATTGATGGGTGCCGGCGCTGGCGTGATAGGCCAGCATCAGCACTTCCATTTTTTCACCAACGTGATATTTATCGGATGGCATCAATCCATCCAGCAAGTCCAATAGCTGCTGAGTTGCAGCCAACTTCTGCTGCCCGGTCATTTCTTTGCTTTCACTCATTTTTTATCTCCCAGTCGTTTAAGTACTTCCGCTACCAGCCTGTCCATTACGGTGTCAGGTATGTTTTTGCGTAAATCAACCAGCCGTGCCTTGACGTTGCGTTCCTGCATCGTCAGTGCGCCGATCTCGGCCAACATCGCTTCTTCGCCGCGATACACCTTGCAGCCGCAGGCTTCCGCCACCAGCTCCAGCAGCCGGTAATCGCCCGTGGCCTGCGTCAACGCGGGCAAGGCTTCCAGCGGGAAGCGCCAGCCGTCCGCGCTCGGTGCGGTGTATCTGTCCAGCATGTGCTTGCTGATCTCGTGGTTGGAAAGGCGCGAGATACGCGCTGCCACTTCATGCCGGTCACAGCCCTGCACCGATGCCGCGCCCAGTAAATCGGTCAGGGTTTCGCGCACCGCCAGCGCCATATCCAGCCCGCCCGCGTTGCTGTGCATGGCGGCAGGCACCTCAAAAAACATCAGCTCGTTTTGGTTGGGGTTGACGGTGCGGCGGGTCATGTTGATTGCCCATCCGTTAAATTTACGTTGCGCGGCGTTTTAGAACCGTTAAACTTCGTCTTATTAGGTTTGCGCCCAACCTTGGTGGGGCCGCTGGTTTTACGGACGTAACGTCCCATTCCGCGTTCACCGCGTCCGCTTCTTTGGGTGCCGTCGGCGTGGTAGCGGCTAGGCCAGATGACTTGCGGGGTAACCCCAAGGAACTCGGCAATTTGCCGCTCGTATTTGGGCGCGGGGTGATTCAGCGCGTTGCGCAGCACGCCGTCGTTGTAGCCGAGCGAGATCGAGAGTTTTTGAAAGGTAGTTCCGCGCTTGTGTATGGCGGCCACAATATCGGCGCGATGCCAGTCTTGCGAGGCTGGATTTTTTTTCATGTTTATCGAAGTGGTTATTTTTGACATGCCGCCACAATAAAGATGTTCGGATGCAATGTCAACGCATCCGAATAGATAAATTCGCACTATTTTTGATAAATCAATAAAAACAACAAGTTAAAATTAACGGGAGGCATCCAAATGAGTGCAAATAATTCGGATGTCAATTCGGATGTTTGGTTTACCGTCGAACAGTTGGCTGAAATGGGGCTGCCCGGCTACCCGCGCACTGGCCGAAATTGGCATAATCGCGCTAAAGCTGAGGCGTGGAAGTCACGCGAGGTGGCCAGTCAAGGCCGCACGGGATATAGGACCGAGTACACGCCGCCGCCTGAGGTGACGGTCTTAATCGAAGCGCGTCAGCGCGGCGAGCTGCCCCCCGCAGCCACCGTGCGCCAGCCTGTCGCGCCGCGCGTAGCGCCCCCCACCGCACACCAGAGCGAGCTTGATCCGGCAAGTCTGCGCATGGCGTTAATCATCACCGACGATGCCGCCGCCGCACAGCCCATGACCATAGAGCAGCGCGCCGACATGGCGCTGTCCGTCTATATCCGCCTGTCTAAAAAGGAGTAACATGAGCGACACCAAGAAGCCTCAATCCTCTCCAATCCCGCAGCCTATAAGGGAAAGCGTCGATTTTGGCGAGGCTCCTTGCACGGATCAGTCGTGGCGCAATCAGGAGGTGTCCAACACTCTGCCCGCGCCACCCAACCCCCACCGCGACGAGCAGGGGAGCAATAAGAAAGGATAGCAATATGAACATCCAGGCAATGAATGACCGACAGTACGGCCTTCTGTTCGGTGTGTGCAGGTCTATTCGTTATCACGACAGGCGCAGGGCGTTCTTTGAGCGTTTGCACCAAATCACGTCGGGTTTAACGGTGTTGCTGGCGGGTTCGGTATTGTTTGAGTTGGCTGTCATTGCCGCATTGCTTTCCGCTTGGGATATCGTGGTTGGCTATTCCGTAAAAGCGAGCCTGCACCGTGATTTAAAGCAACGCTTCGGTGCGCTTGAAATCGCTATTCTATTGGGCTTGGATGATGATTCGACTTGGCAGCATCACGAAGCGGAGCGTCTCCGTATCGAGCAAGATGAGCCGCCGATTTTTCGCGCCCTTGATATGTTGTGCCATAACGAGTTATTGACTGCGGACGGCCTAAAGCGCGGCAATGGCGCTAATTTCGCAACCCTGAATGCTTGGCAACGCACCACACGCCACTTTTTTCATTGGGCAGATTCAAATCCCGTCTAAATTCTGTTTGAAGTTGTGCCAAATGAAATGCAAAAACGCTCATTCTGTGAGCGTTTTTGTTTAATTCTGTGCCAAATGTTTTTTTGCTACGTTTTCGCCGGAATCTCAATGACTGTAATGCTTTGGCCGTTTTTTCTTTGTCTCACTCACTGTGCCAAATCAAACACTCCCCCACATCTGGATCAACCTTTATCAATCAGCATAGATAGTTTGCTATGCTTCCAACTACGATTTTTACTCAATTAGCTCGCCCCTCCCATCGAATGCAGCGCGCTAGATTATTAGTATGACTAAATCACAACCCTTTGCTTGGTTCGATCTGACAAGGTTGCGTAAAGACCAAACGTATCCGACATACCTGTCAACTCAGCTTGGCTGGCCTGAATCGGACAAGCTTGCTTTGATTCTTAACGATTGCGTAGAAATCCTTCTAGCCGAGCGAAGTGGTATTAAGGACTACAAAAATAAGCGTAAGCGTCACTTCAATGAAGAAGTGCTGAATGATCTCCCCAACTTAGCGAACAAGATAAAGAAGCTGTGCCAGTCCTTCCCCATTGAAACGTGCGTCCGGGAAGAGGTGTTTGCATGGCCATCAAAAGACCAGCAAATTGCCCTGCGCAAAATATTTCCGCTGGAAATAGATATGCTCGATTTAGTGTCACTTCAAATTCTCAATTATCTTGACGAAGCTTTTGCTCAATCGACGACAGGCGAACGAAATGAGTTGGAAGAAAAAATATTCTTTCTGCGTTTACAGATCCACTGGCAAAAGCTGAAAGAAATCGAAATCGAGTATTCCTTTGGAACCAAAATCAAACTGGTTGAGTTAAAAAGAGACGACAGATTAAGTAAAGAGAATCAAGCAAGCGCAGGGAGAAATGCGGCTGCTGTAAACAGAATGAAGGTGGTTGACGATGATATTTACATTGCAAACATTTTTCTGCTGTTAATTAACCACGAAAATTTTCGGATGAAGGCCCATGATTCACTTAATAAAGCGGCGGCATATTTTTATATGATAATAAGCAACTGCTTAGAGGAGGTGCCGCTAAGTAGTCAGGTCAAAATAACCAGCATTCCCAAGTCGCGGGTATCGGATGTGATCAAGGAGATAAATCACGTTTCTCCCGAACTTCTGATTAGGACGGTTCTCGGAAAACAGTTCCCTCTCATAACACGCCCCATACCAACAATATCTGAAGAGAAATCCAGTTGGCGATTCTACAAAATCGTATCCAGATTCGATCTCGAAACAAACCTACTGCGTTTGTACAGAGAGCTTTAACCTTCCGCCATATCGCTAATTCACCCAATCCTTCAGCGTAAGTACCAAGTAATCTACTCGCGCATTCTGCGCAGCACACCTATTCATCAGCACCAACAATCTTAACTTTCAATGGCTGATTGATTTTTCACGTCCATCTATTTCATCGGCTCGCTATTACATCTGCGAAATCGACCAAAGCACCTCACCCAAAACAGAATTTTCCTGTGGCCGAAATAGCAAGTATCGACGGCAGGAATAGTTGCCTGAGATTCGGCCTGATGGATGGGAATGTGGCGAGATTGATAAAAGCACCTCACCCAAAACAGAATTTTCCAGCGGCCGAAATAGTGAGTATCGACGGCAGATGTAATAGCCCGAGATAAACGTCATTAACTTTGAATAGGAAACAAAATGAAAAATAGCAACCTGTACGACCGTTCTCAAGCTGCTGCATATCTAGGCATCAAACCACAGACCTTGGCGTCTTGGGCATGTAACCACCGTAACGCAATCCCGTTTATCAAAATCGGGCGGAGCGTGAAGTATTGCCTAGCTGATCTGGATGCGTTCATTCAACAAAACCGCGTAGGAGGTGCAGTATGAAAACTTATCACAACACTAAATCCGCCATCATCCCAGCAGGAAAATATTGGATTGGCGATCCTTACCATGTCCTTGGACTAGAGGTGCATCAATTTTTCGAACGGGCATACTTATTCGATAAGCTACTCGATGGGGTAATAAGAGAAGGGCAAGTTTTTTGGTATCACACCACTAATCCTGGCGATGACTGTTATGAAATATCGTCGAACACGCTGCCAAACATTGAATTTTCTTCGCGCAAATTCTTTATGACAAAAAACGTGATTGGCATCGTGCCATTTGAACTAACAGTTGAGTCGGCAGCGGATTTCTCGTCGGGGGTGATTGTGACATTTCCAGATGAGGTGGAACTTTCATACGATGACGGACAGCTTAGCTTTGTCTCTGGTGAGGGTGAATTGGTGATCGATTTAATGCCGTACAAATATATCGCGATGGGATTTGACCTCTCTCATTTGACGCCAATTGGCCAAGCCGAAAGACATCGCTATTTGATAGAACAAGTTAGTCACTTCGCCTATGGTTTGTCTGGCGGATATATTGCCCCAGCCTACATGATGAACGAGATCTTGCAGCTTACTGTGCATAGCAACGAAGACCCTTACTTTGTTTATATGGCTTTAGTTGCGCAGTTGGTCAGTGGAGAAATCGACATACCTGAAGACAATAAAGAGGCACTCGTTTTAATTTATACGCTGATTTCCAATGGCGATTTTGACGACCCTATATATTGTTTGAAAGAAATGAGTGGCGATTATAGGGTGCTTACCACGAGTTTCGAAAACTCTCGTTCTTGCGACGAAAGCCTTGAGGTTAAGTTAATGACGCAAGCTAATGATTTCCAAAAAATGGCCAAGGAATGGGCGGAAAAATCCAACGCCAGTGACGACCAAGATCGCAATGAATATATTTACGACCAATGCGGGGTGGCCTTAATGGATATGAAAGTAAGAAAGTTGGAAACGCTTGCATCACAAGCAGCAAAGAGAGCGAAGCAGAGAGTGGAACACAGTAAAGGCACGATAGTTCCAGTGGCCGAAGGCCAAATGCTGCACTAACAGGAAGCCGGCGTGAGGGTGAAGTGACAGGGTGGCTAATTCCCCTTGTACCTTCCCCTCAAATCCGCAGCAGCCCGAATGCACACGAATCAAACTTAACGCGGCAAGGCCGCGAGATAAGGTAAATAAAATGCACCAAGCAACCCAAGTCAATATTGATGCTCGCAGCCCGATCATTGTGGCTTCATTCCCAGCGGAATCAAGCATCAAAACCAGAGTGCCCAAGATGAAGTCATCCGCTACTCGCGTGACGAAGGCGAAGGTACAGGCAAAGGGAGATAAAGCAGCACTACCGAAAATAGCTGATAGCGAGGCCACTACTGCAATCGTAGGGCAGGTCGCAGCAGTTACAAAAGAGTCGGCTGCTAAAACGATCAATTACCTCGCATCGCTTGACCTGTTCGACTACTTCAGCGAAAGCAAAGAGAAAGCGCTTGAGCTGAATATCACGGAAAAGAGACTTGATAAATGTGTTGAGAAAGCTAGAAAAAAATTACCTAGAACGATTGTAGTACCGTACCCAGCAGTTGAGCTGCACCCAGAACCAATTGATGCTGCTCAGTTGTTAAATGAAATCTCGGTGCAGTTGAGACGTTTTGTAATTCTGCCTGAGGAAGAGGCGAACGCCATTGTATTGTGGGTTGCGACAACGTGGCTTGTTCGCAGCATCAAGATCGCGCCACTAGCGATTATCACCGCGCCAGAAAAAGGATGCGGGAAATCGGTACTGCTTAAATTGATGGCGCTACTTTCGTTTAGGGCGTTTTCAGCGTCTGATGTATCGGAGTCCACTTTATATCGCGAAACTCATTCGTATGGAGTGACCGTATTACTGGACGAAGTAGATACGTTTATTCAGCCAAAATCGAAAATGTTTAGTCTGATCAATGACGGCTACTTAGCGGGTGGCGCAGTGGCACGTAGCGAGTATATTGATGGCAGCCTGACATCAGTTCGCTACTCCGTATTTGGCCCGAAAGCCCTTGCTGGCATTTCACTGGAGAAACACCTTCCCGATCAAACCATGAGCCGTGGGATTTTGTTTAATATACAGCGCAGACTGCCTCATGAGGTTGTGGCTAGATTGAGTGATGTGGATGAGGCTGAATTCGACTTGTTGAAATCGAAGCTCGCACGTTTTGCTACCGACTACGCCGAGCAGGTTCGTCAGGCTCGTCCTGTCCGTCTAGGTACGCTTTCGGATCGTGCTCAGGATAATTGGCATCCATTGCTGTCAATCGCGTCATGTGCTGGTGAAGAGTGGGTCAATCGCGCCACAGCGGCAGCAGTGAAGCTATCCAGTACCGAGCGCACTCGGAACATTGAGAATGAACTGCTGGCGGATATTCGGGATGCATTTATTGCTAAGGGAGCGACAAAGCTTAGTACAGCCGATTTGATTGGTGTGCTGTGTGCTGATGAAGAGAAGGCATGGGCTACGGCTTACCGTGGAGGCAGAATCACTCCACGTAATCTTTCTGACATGCTGGATAAATATGGCATCGCTCCTAAAACTATCCGCATAGGAACGCAAGTGCCCAAGGGCTACGAACTTTCTCAGTTCACCGACGCCTTCGCTCGTTATTTACCACCCCTCCCTCAAAATGCCGCAACACCGCAACATTCGGCATGATGTCGTCCGGTGCAGATATATAGCAACGCTGCAAGCCTTGTATTCATTAAGTGTTGCGGTGTTGCGGATAAAAATCAGGTGGTGTGTAAAAGTTAGTGGCTTTGAATAATGTTGCGGTGTTGCGGATAAATCAGAGATGGGGCAAGAAATAATTTGATGATATGAATTTACGCTGTTGGCAGAAGATTAGAGCTCCCATGAGAGGAGCGTAGTAGGTGGACAGCCCAAGGCGATGAACTGAGAGGTATTCGTTTTGGGCTGCTTCATTTTGGATACGCAGTATGACCATCGCAGCACTATTCTGTGCCGCATAAAACCTTATTTAGCTCGCATTCCCAACAAATAAAGTCAGTCCGTCAGACTCATCACTCGCATTCTCCGTCACTTCCCGTTGCTCAAATGTAGTTCAAAAATTACCGCTTAAAATAAGAATAGATGTTCACTATTTATCTACGCAATTTGAGTCGAGCGCCAATGTGAAGCAGTCCGGCAAGCGGTGGAAGTTGAGTAGTGAAAACGGGGTATCAGAAAGTAGTAACTGGCCGAGATAGGTTCTCGACCAGCTAAGCAAGACCAGCGACCGTGCAAGTAGCTGGGTTATAAAAAGGCAATTGAATTATGAACAGTACTGATTTTAACTCCCACAGAGGAGATAACGTTTTAACTGTAGCAGAAGTAAACGCAGCAACCACACCCCTTCAGCATCAACTCATACGCACAATCTTTAGCACGGCAGAATTGGCCGACATAGTAGATCGCGCCAAGATCAGGTCATACCAACTTCCATTACTGCATTCTTTAGGCTTGGATGATTGCGAGGTGATCGGACTGTACGAATGTTCAAGCCCAACCGGTGATCCTAAAACAGAAAAGCTGAGCTATGACATCGCTACTCATGAATGGACTGACCAAGGCGAAGAAAATGCTCACGGCATCGGCATGCTCAGTCTTATGGCGCACATTAATAGACACACGGAGATGGAAGCTGCCAATGTGCTTAAGGATTTGATTGACGGCATTTTCAAAAACCCTTGGCCAACGCATCGAGCTATACCACTGGTGGCTTCTGAGTTAAACCTATCAGAACTTGAGGATCGCGCATTGCGGCACTTTGCAGCGATTGTTGACGCATACCACTTTGAAGAAAGTGAGCTTCGTGGAAATGAATTTGTAGCAACCAGCTTGCATCATGACGCTAATCTAAGTCGCTACAAAATCAATTTAACCAATGGAGATTGGGCTTATGACTCACCTTCGTATGAGGCGCAAAGAAAAGCCAGCGAACCTGGCTACGTCCCTACGCAGAAATTTTTGAGCTACGAGCACTCTTGTGGTTCAGGTGTCATTAGTTACATGGCTTACATGCTGGCTTGGACAAGGTTAGATACTGCGATGGAGCTGCAAGACTGGCTTGACCACAATCATCCACAGGCAGTTCACTTAAGCGCCGATAAGGCGAGCCTCAACACCCTGTATGGCTTAGACCGATTGCCAAATGACTTGAGTGAATCCGTGGTTTTTACAACAAGCGAAAAAGCAGCCGATGCCATTG
>JAUYFR010000161.1 GCA_030690855.1 Gallionellaceae bacterium | reverse complement strand
CACCCCAAGTTCTCTAAACTTGGAATGATCGCAAATGTTCGTGCTGAAATTCAAATCGTGGACACACATGAATCGCTTGGAACCCTTGTCAATGTTGACGTTGCCGTCGGCACGTCTTAATTAAACCGGACACTACTGATAAAATTAGGGGAATAAAGCTCGGATATTCCTACCAAAACTGCCTGCACTTTCCCAGTGCCGTCACGTAATGGCATAGCCATCGGTAACACGGGCACATTGGAGGCTTGACCGATGACGGGGCGGCCGATTACGGGTTCGCCCTTCATAGCTTGTTGTAAATAGTCACGATCCGCATAAGACTTGCCGGCTCGTTCGGGTAACACGGGATAGTCAGCCAGCACAATACCGGAGGAATCAAGAACAAAGAAGCCTAGTGAGAACAGCGGGTTCATATCGTGACGCTCACCTAACCATGCCTGTAACTGTTTCGGATTGTGTAGTAAAGCCGGCGGGATTTTTGACGCAACTCGTGCCAACAATTCACGGCGCAGCACGATGTCGCGGTCAATATCCTGTGCGACATAATTCGCTATTGTCAACAGCTGAGCCGAAATCAGTTCACTCACGTCTTTGCGCAGATAATCAGCCAATAGGAAAATCCGACCAAGCGCCCCGGCAATAAGGAATGCTAAGCCGAGCAGAATCAAACGAGTAGTTATACTGTTGAAATTGGGACGGAGGTTCATGAGGATAGTCACAAGAAAACTGATGTCACATTAAACTTCATACGATTCAAGGTCCATATTTATAACGGAACATCTAGGCATTAAGAGCTACTGCTACTATAAATTTCCTGCTCTGATACTAACCTGTTATCCAATTGAAGGGTATATGCCAAAAGGCATAGCTCCAAGAGGTGAATGCCGTTTAAGTGCCACTTTCCTGCCCTTTGATCCTTGCAATTAGACACCTTAAAAATACAGAACTGGGCCGCCGGTTGTCGGCCCAGCTCTTGTGCTTCAACAAACCTTCGGCAGATTCGCCAACGAAGCCTGAATCGCTTCATCGGGGTAACTAAAGTCTTCCAGCTGCCCTGAAAAGTAACGATCGTAAGAGCCCATATCAAAATGCCCGTGACCGGAGAGATTGAAGAACAGGGTTTTCTTCTCGCCCGTTTCTTTACAACGTAGCGCCTCATCGATACAGGCTCGAATCGCGTGATTTGATTCTGGCGCGGGAATAATCCCTTCAGCACGAGCGAACTGCACACCCGCTTCAAAAGTGGCGAGTTGTGGCACTGCAATCGCTTCGATCAGGCCTTCGTGGAAAAGCTGTGACACCAGCGGTGAATCCCCGTGATAGCGCAAGCCCCCTGCATGAATACCTGGCGGCATAAAGTCATGTCCCAATGTGTACATCTTCATCAAGGGCGTAAATCCTGCGGTATCGCCAAAGTCATAAGCGTAAGTGCCTTTGGTCAAGGTGGGGCACGAAGTGGGCTCAACAGCAACCAAGCGCACATTTTTTCCGGCGGCTTTGTCGGCAAGAAAAGGAAATGCCACGCCACCAAAATTTGAGCCTCCACCGCACGGGGCAAAGATCATGTCGGGGTAATCACCGGCTTTTTCGAATTGTTTTTTGGCCTCTAAGCCAATGATAGTTTGATGCAAGATTACATGATTGAGCACTGAGCCTAACGCGTAGTTGGTGTCCGCACGCGAGGCTGCCTCTTCTACCGCTTCGGAAATCGCCATGCCCAACGAACCTTGATTATTCGGATCTTTCGCCAATATATCGCGTCCGGTTTGCGTTTCCATACTCGGGCTGGCAAACACCTGCCCTCCCCAAGTTTGCATCATCGAACGACGGAATGGTTTTTGATCGTAGCTCACCCGCACCATAAAAATGCGCACTTCTAATCCAAACATTTGGCCCGCCAAGGCAATAGACGAACCCCATTGTCCTGCGCCCGTTTCAGTCGCCAAGCGTTTGATTCCTGCTTGCTGGTTGTAGTACGCCTGCGGAATCGCGGTGTTCACTTTATGTGAGCCAGCGGGGGAAACACTTTCATTCTTGTAATAAATTTTAGCTGGTGTGCCGAGCGCCGCTTCTAAACGATGCGCGCGAATCAGCGGCGAGGGGCGATACAAACTCAATGCGTCACGCACTGGGTCAGGAATTTTGATCCAACGCTCTGCTGAGACCTCCTGCTCAATCAGCGCCATCGGAAAAATCGGTGTGAGCGCTTCCGGTCCAATCGGCTGCCCGTTTGGCCCCAGCGGAGGAGTTGGCGGATTAGGCATGTCGGCAACAACGTTATACCAATGGGTTGGGATCTCTGACTCGTCTAACAGAAATTTTGTTTGCGACATGTTGAATCTCCTCACTTATATATTTTGGATTAACCTCATTTACAGCAGGCCGAAGTGTACTTCAGGTCATTGAGTAATTCATTAATAAGAAAATGACAAATTGATGCCGCTATAAAGATGCGCATATAATCTGCGCATCATTTATGGAGGAACGTATGTCAACGATCCATTTCGACACCACCGCGCCGAAGAAGGCAACCAATCTCAGCATCAACTCTGATTTGCTACGGCAAGCCAAAGAACTGAATATCAACCTATCACAGCAGGTTGAGGGCTATTTGTCCGAACTCGTGCGCAAAGCCAAAGAGCAACAATGGCGAGCGGAAAATGCAGAATTTATTGCCGCGTACAATAAGCGCATCGACAAACAAGGTGTGTTTAGCGATGGCCTGCGGAGATTCTGATGGCGCAGTTTGACGTGTACGAGAACTTAAATTCTGCAAGCTGCGACAGTATTCCTTACCTGTTAGATGTGCAGGCTGACTTGCTGGATGCCCTAGCGACCCGCGTGGTTGTGCCGCTGGTGTTAGCGAGTGAAGCAGGTGGCACAGCTAAACATTTTTGTCCGCAATTCAAAATTAAAGGCACGGCGGTGGTTATGTCCACAGGTGAATTGGCGGGCCTACCGTTACGCACTTTGGGCGCGAAAGTAACCACATTAAAAAACAAGCGGGATGAAATTATTGCCGCACTTGACCTACTTTTAACCGGCATCTAAATGCCAACTAACTCGGCTCATATCATGAACAAAAAACTTTCTCGCATCGAACAACTTCTGCAACAACGCATCCTCATTTTGGATGGTGCGATGGGCACGATGATTCAGCGTTATAAACTCACTGAAGCAGATTATCGCGGCACGCGCTTTGCAGATTGGCACCGCGACCTCAAGGGCAATAACGATTTGCTAGTCATCACCAAGCCCGAAGTCATCAAAGCTATTCACGGCGAATATCTGGAAGCCGGTGCAGACATCATTGAGACCAACACCTTCGGCGCGAATGCGACGACGCTCAAAGCCTATGGCATGGAGTCTCTGAATTATGAGCTGAACATCGCCGGTGCGCGTGTTGCACGTGAAGCGTGTGATCAATACGCCACTGCCGATAAGCCGCGCTTCGTCGCGGGTGTGCTTGGCCCTACCGATAAAACCGCCACCATCTCGCCTGATGTGAACGACCCCGCGGCACGCAACATCACTTTCGATAAATTGGTGGCAGATTATGCCGATGCCACGCGAGGCCTGATGGATGGCGGCGCAGATACAATTTTGATCGAAACGATTTTTGATACGCTGAATGCCAAGGCTGCGATTTTTGCGGTGAAGCAAGTGTTTGCAGAACGCAATATGTCGTTGCCGATTATGATTTCCGGCACGATTACCGACGCCTCTGGTCGCACGCTCACTGGCCAAGTCACCGAGGCGTTTTACAACTCGCTGGCCCACGCCAACCCCATTTCCATCGGCCTGAATTGCGCCCTTGGTGCGGAAGAACTGCGTCAGTATGTAGAGGAAATGTCGCGCATCGCGAATTGCTACGTGAGCGCGCACCCCAATGCCGGTCTGCCCAATCCACTGGCTGAAACCGGCTACGACGACACCCCAGAAAACATGGCTGGCCATATCAAAGAGTGGGCAGCGAGCGGCTTCCTCAACATTATCGGCGGTTGCTGCGGCACGTCGCCTGCGTTCATCAAAGCCATTGCGGACGTGGTTAAAGATATCGCGCCGCGCAAAATTCCAACCAATCCAATCGAGTGCCGCCTCTCAGGTTTAGAGCCATTTAACATTGGCGAAGAGTCTTTGTTCGTCAACGTCGGCGAACGCGCCAACGTCACCGGCTCGGCCAAATTCAAGCGTCTGGTGCTGGAAGGCAAGTACGACGAGGCGCTGGAAGTCGCTAAACAACAGGTGGAAACTGGCGCGCAAGTAATTGACGTCAACATGGACGAAGCCATGCTGGATGGCGAAGCCGCGATGGTGAAATTCCTCAACCTGATTGCCTCCGAGCCGGACATTTCTAAAGTACCGCTGATGATTGATTCTTCCAAGTGGAGCATCATCGAAGCAGGCCTGAAATGCGTGCAGGGCAAGTCCATCGTTAACTCGATTTCTTTAAAGGAAGGCGAAGAGAATTTCATTAAATACGCAAGCCTCGTTCGCCAATACGGCGCAGCCGCCGTAGTAATGGCCTTCGATGAAGCGGGCCAAGCGGACACTTACCAGCGCAAGATCGACATCTGTAAACGCAGCTACGACATCCTAGTGAACAAAGTCGGTTTCCCACCCGAAGACATCGTCTTCGACCCGAATATCTTTGCGATTGCGACTGGCATCGAAGAGCACAACAACTACGCGGTGGACTTCATCGAAGCCTGCGCATGGATCAGAAAAAATCTGCCTTATGCAAAAATTTCCGGCGGCGTATCCAACGTATCGTTCTCTTTCCGTGGCAACGAGCCGGTGCGCGAAGCCATCCATACCGTGTTTCTGTATCACGCCATCAAGGCCGGCATGAACATGGGTATCGTCAACGCCGGACAACTCGGCGTGTACGAAGAGATTCCTAAAGAGCTGCGTGATGCGGTGGAAGACGTAGTGCTCAACCGTCATCCTGACGCGGGCGAAAAGCTAGTTAAGATGGCCGAGTCGGTTAAGGGCGGCGGTA
>JAUYFR010000156.1 GCA_030690855.1 Gallionellaceae bacterium | reverse complement strand
TTTGGGCGGGGCGCAGATTTATTTGAAGCGCGAAGATTTGAATCACACCGGCGCGCACAAAATTAACAATGCGATGGGCCAAGCTCTGCTGGCTAAGCGCATGGGTAAAAAGCGCGTGATTGCCGAAACCGGCGCGGGTATGCACGGTGTGGCAACGGCGACCGTCGCTGCGCGTTTTGGCATGGAATGCATTGTGTATATGGGTGCAGAAGATATTCAGCGCCAAGCGCCAAACGTGTTTCGTATGAAGTTGTTGGGCGCAACCGTGGTGCCGGTAGAGAGTGGCTCGCGTACGCTGAAAGATGCGTGCAATGAAGCGATCCGTGATTGGGTCACCAACGTTGAGAGCACGTTTTATATTTTTGGCACGGCGGCAGGCCCGCATCCTTATCCGATGATGGTGCGTGATTTTCAGTGCGTGATCGGTGACGAAGCTAAAGTGCAAATGCCCGAGATGATTGGTCGCCAACCGGATGCGGTGATTGCTTGTGTGGGCGGCGGCTCGAATGCGATTGGTTTGTTCCATCCTTATATCGAAGTACCTGAGGTGCAGATCATCGGCGTGGAAGCGGGCGGTTACGGCATCGCCACTGGCAAGCACGCAGCGCCGCTTACGGCAAATAGCAAAGTGGGTGTATTGCACGGCAACAAGGTGTATTTGATTCAAGATGAAAACGGCCAGATCATCGAAACCCATTCGATCTCGGCAGGTTTGGATTACCCCGGTGTTGGTCCTGAGCACTGTCTGTTAAAAGATATTGGACGCGCGCAGTATGTGGCGATTAACGACGATGAAGCGATCAATGCGTTTGATGCGTTGTGCCGTTTTGAAGGCATTATTCCTGCACTGGAATCAAGCCACGCGCTGGCGCACGCGATGAAGATCGCGCCGAGTATGAGTAAAGATAAAGTGCTCCTAGTCAACCTTTCTGGTCGCGGCGATAAAGATATGAATACAGTGGCGAAGTTGAAGGGGATTACGCTGTAAATGGGTAAATACGACAAGCTGTTGCTACAGATATTGCGGGGTTTGTCCGATACCAATATCGGGTTTGATGAGATGTGTGGTTTATTGAAGCAGCTCGGATTTGAAATAAGAGTACGCGGAAGCCATCATGTCTTTACCCTGAGTGGTGTTCGAGAGCAGATCAATTTACAAAGAGACGGCGCAAAGGCTAAGCCTTATCAGGTGAAACAAGTGCGCACTATTATTACCAAGTACAAACTGGGAAAGGAACTCTGAAATGGAACACTATGAAATTATTCTTTATTGGAGCGCAGAGGATGATGCTTATATTGCAGAAGTTCCTGAGCTTCTGGGGTGTATGGCGCACGGTAGCAGTCACGAGAACGCATTAAGTAACGTTAAAGATGCAATGCTTCTGTGGCTGGATGTGGCGCAAGAGCGCGGCCTGCCAGTTCCTGCCCCTAAGGGTGGTCGTTTGATGTACGCATAAGGATAAAGGTACTAAAACAACATGTCTCGCATTCAAACCACTTTCGATAAACTCAAGCAGCAACAGCGCAAAGCGCTCATTCCCTTTATTACTGCGGGAGACCCGTCGCAGAAGATGACTGTGCCCTTGATGCACGGGTTAGTTGCCGCAGGCGCAGACGTACTGGAATTGGGCGTGCCTTTTTCTGACCCGATGGCGGATGGCCCAACCATTCAACGTGCTTCTGAGCGTGCATTAAAAAATGGCATGTCGCTGCGTGGTGTGCTGGGGATGGTTGAGGAGTTCCGCAAGCAAAATACAACCACGCCCGTCGTTTTGATGGGTTACGGTAACCCAATAGAATCAATTGGTTGGGATGTTTTTGCAAAACGCTGTGCCGAGGTGGGGGTAGATGGCGTTTTGACCGTGGATTTTCCGCCGGAAGAAAGTCACGAAGCGTTTGAGCATTTGCAACGTTATGACATCGCGCCGATATTTTTGCTAGCACCCACTACCAATGATGCTCGCATCGAGCAGGTCGCAAAATTAGCACGAGGCTATGTGTATTATGTTTCGCTGAAAGGTGTGACCGGCGCGGGTAATCTTGATTTGTCGGCAATCGAACAGAAACTGCCGCAGTTGCGCAAGCACATCAAGCTACCGATTGGTGTGGGTTTTGGCATTCGTGATGCGGCAACAGCCAAGGCGGTGTCTAAGTTATGTGACGGAGTGGTGGTGGGTAGCCGCATCGTGCAAGAAATTGAAAATTCAACTGAGCAAAATGTAGTCGCCAATGTGGGAAAATTGGTGAAAGAATTGCGCGTTGCGCTGGATCAATAACAAATAAGTCTTCTCTTCCACCAGTGGGTGAGGGGAGTGAAATTTAAAAGAGGAGAACACTATGAGCTGGTTCCAAAAACTACTACCGCCAAAAATCAAGCGTCGTGATGACGCAGATATTAAGAAAAGCGTTCCTGACGGTTTGTGGCACAAATGCCCGTCTTGCGAGGCGGTGCTGTATCACGCGGACCTTGAAAAAAATCATAGCGTTTGCCCCAAGTGTAATCATCATCATCGTGTGTTGGCGCGGACTCGTTTAGATTGGCTGCTCGATCACGAAGGTCGTTTTGAAATCGGCGCAGAAGTGTTGCCAATCGACACACTAAAATTTAAAGACCAGAAAAAATATAGTGACCGTTTGGTTGATGCCAAGCGCAACACAGGTGAAGACGATTCGGTAATCGTGTTGCAGGGCAGCATCCACGCCTTGCCAGTCGTGGTGGCGTGTTTTGAATTTACCTTCATGGGTGGCTCGATGGGCTCAGTGGCGGGAGAGCGTTTTGTGCGCGGCGTGCAAGTCGCACTAGAGCAAAAATGCCCATTTATTTGCTTCGCTGCCAGTGGTGGTGCGCGCATGCAAGAGGGTTTATTGTCTTTGATGCAAATGGCGAAAACCAGTGCCGCGCTCACTCAACTGAGCATGGACAAACTGCCGTTTATTTCGGTGTTGACCGACCCCACCATGGGTGGCGTATCTGCCAGCTTCGCCTTCTTGGGTGATGTGGTGATTGCTGAGCCGGGTGCGTTGATCGGCTTCGCCGGTGCGCGTGTGATCGAGCAGACCGTACGTGAAACATTGCCGGATGGTTTTCAACGTGCAGAGTTCTTGTTGGAGCATGGCGCAATCGACATGATTATCGACCGTCGCCAAATGCGCGATCAACTGGCTACGTTGATTACCTTGCTGACGAAACAACCGGCGGTGACGAAGTTAGAAGCGGCTTAATGGAATTTCTATAAATTCGTCTTCGTCGCACCGGCGCAGGCCGGTGCCCAGTTGATTTAAAGCGCTAGATTCCGGCCTACGCCGGAATGA
>JAUYFR010000150.1 GCA_030690855.1 Gallionellaceae bacterium | reverse complement strand
CGCCGGAATGACGAAATCTGAATTATTAGAGGTGCCCCCCCAATGAAAAAGCCCCCATTCGTAGGGGGCTTTGTTCGTGAAGCTTACTTGCTAAAGCTTAGTGGCCTTTGTGTTCGTTTGCGGCCGGTTTTGCAGAAAGTGCGGCAGCAATCTTGGCGGCATCAGTTTGACCATTTACGTTAATGATGTTCAGCTTGCCTGCTCCCATTTTCATATCGTCAGCAAAATCATAAACAGCGCCAATCACGAGCAGGTGGCCGTCTTTGATTTTGTCTGCAAATTCTGAGCCGGCCGCAGCCACTTGGTTATTCACGTTGGTTTTAACGCCTTCAATATCACCCGTTACTTTGCCGATTGTGGTTAGCTCGGCTTGGATAGGCGTCTCTAGTTTTGAGAAGTCACCGCTGGCCGCTCCGATAGCGCCACATTTCGAGTGGCCAATAATCAGCAGCAACGAGGAGGCCAAGTGATTTACGCCATATTGCACAGAGCCTTTGGAGGTGGCGATTTGGTTGCCGATATTACGCACCATGAATAAATCACCTTCTGGTGTCTTATCCAACATATTGGTGTGAACGCGAGAATCAGAGCAGGTCACCACGGTGGCACGCGGATGCTGACCACTAGCGAGCTCTTTGAAGAATTTAGCGTTGTGCAGTTTGTCGTAAGAGGTGTTTACAGCCAAAATTTCTTTGATGAAACCTTGCGCAACCGTAGCGTCACCGTGGGCATGCTCGCCCGCAAAGGTTGGGGCAGTAAACGCGGCCGCGATTAGCAAAGCGGTAAATTGTTTTTTCAACATAATTTCTCCCTGATTTAGATTAATGGCGCACTCTGAAGGTGCGTGCAAAACAGTCTAGTAGGCTGCTCGGGGAGTAACGCGCGCACCTTACATTAGGATGACATCGTATTGCTCTTGGCAGTAATTGGTTTCAACTTGTAGCGCCACTGATTTCTGAATAAAATCAGATAGTTGCGCCAAGCTTTGAGATTCCTCATCCAAAAACAGATCAATGACGGGTTGCGAAGCGAGGATGCGAAATTCGCGGGCATTAAATTGGCGAGCCTCACGCATGATCTCGCGCATGATCTCAAAGCAGATGGTTTGAGCGGTTTTAATTTCGCCCCGGCCTTGGCATGTTGGGCAGGGCTCACACAGTACATGCGCCAAACTTTCACGCGTGCGTTTACGCGTCATCTCGATCAGTCCTAATGGAGAAAAGCCATGCACCGTGGTGCGTGTATGGTCACGCGCAAGCATTTTGGTAAATTCTTCCAGTACCGCATCGCGATGTTCGATGTTATCCATGTCGATAAAGTCGCAGATGATGATGCCGCCTAAATTGCGCAGACGTAATTGACGTGCGATGACTTGAGCAGCTTCTAAATTTGTTTTGAAAATCGTGTCATCAAAAGTGCGGCCACCGACGAAGCCGCCTGTATTCACGTCCACCGTGGTCAAGGCTTCAGTCTGGTCGATGATGAGATAGCCACCAGATTTTAAATCGACGCGACGCGATAGCGCACGCTCGATTTCCTCTTCCACGCCATACAAATCAAATAGCGGTCTCTCGCCGATATAGTGACTGAGTTTAGGGACGGCAGAGTTGATGTAGTCATTGGCGAACGCAATCATGCGGTCGTGCGTTTCGCGCGAGTCGATGAGTACGCGGGTGGTTTCTTCACTCACCAAGTCACGCAACACGCGCAAGCTGAGGGGTAGTTCTTGATAGATCAGCGCCGGTGCGGATTGTGTTTTCGACTGATGTTGCAGGTTGAGCCAGAGCTTGTCTAGATAAGCGATATCTGCTTGAAACTCAGTGTCCGAAGCCGACTCCGCCAGTGTGCGAATAATGTAGCCGCCTTGATGTTCGGGAGGAAGTGCCTGCTGCAATTTGGCACGCAACTGTTCGCGCTCCTCCTCGCTCTCAATACGTTGTGAAACGCCGATGTGCGTTTCTTGCGGCAAATAAACCAGCAGGCGGCCAGCAATGCTAATTTGCGTGGAGAGGCGCGCACCTTTGGTGCCGATGGGATCTTTGATCACTTGAACTAATAGCGTCTGTCCTTCGAACAGCACTTTTTCGATGGGCTTCTCAGGTTCGCCGTTGACATTGTTTTCCCAGATGTCAGCGACGTGCAAAAAGGCCGAGCGTTCCCAGCCGATATCGATGAACGCCGACTGCATGCCAGGCAATACGCGCTTTACGCGCCCGACATAAACGTTGCTGACCATGCCACGCTGGCTGGCGCGCTCGATGTGTAATTCCTGCACCACGCCTTGATGCATGATGGAAACGCGCGTTTCTTGCGGGGTTACGTTGAGTAGTATTTCGTCGCTCATTTTTATGTAACTATTTGATTATATTGAGTTATATTAAATTCAAAGGGCAGGGTAGTCAAACAGGCGAAGCAATTCCACCGTTTCAAATAAAGGCAGGCCCATCACCCCGGTGTAGCTGCCCTCGATGCGTTCGACAAAAGCACCAGCATGACCTTGAATGCCGTAAGCGCCCGCTTTGTCGTGCGCTTCGTGAGTGAGTAAATAGTGATGAATACGTTCATCACTGAGTTTGGAAAACGTCACTAGCGTGGTGGAAAGACGTAGCTCGATACGCTCATTAAGCGCGATTGCTACTGCGGTTAAAACTTGGTGCTGTCGCCCTGAAAGGGAACGCAAAATTTCTGCGGCATGGGCGTTGTTGTTTGGTTTGCCGATAATTTGGTTGTTGATAGTCACGGTGGTATCGGCCGCCAATACAGGAAACTGCGGTAGGTTGCGATACAGCAAAGAATTCCAGCCCGCTTCCGCCTTAGTGCGGCAGACGCGCTGCACATAATCAACAGGGAGTTCATTTTCCAGAGGCGTTTCATCCACGCAAATATTGCGGCGCGGGTCGGTGCGTAACATCAACATCTCAAAATTGACGCCAATTTGTTTGAGCAGCTCGCGACGGCGTGGGCTTTGTGAGCAGAGGTAAATGCGAGGTTGTTTGATGGACATGATTACTCCCTGTGATAGGGGTGATTGTGCAACAAGCTATGTGCTCGATACAACTGTTCCGCTAGAAGCACGCGCACCATGCCATGAGGCAAGGTCAGGGCAGACAGTGCTAACAATTGTTGTGCGGTATCGCGGATGGATTGGTGCAGGCCATCTGCGCCGCCAATAACAAAAGCGACATCGCGCCCACCGCCGAGCCAGTCGTGAATTTTCTGCGAAAGTTGTTTGGTGTTGAGTGTCGCACCACGTTCATCCAGCACCACGCGCGTGACTTCTTTCGGCAGGGCGGCTTCGATACGCAGAGCCTCTGCTTCCATAATTTGCGGCACCGTTTTGCCAGTGGTGCGAGGCTCAGGCTTGATCTCGATCAGAGAGATGGTCGCCTCACGTGGCATACGTTTGGTGTATTCGTTGAAGCCGTGCGTAATCCATTCTGGCATCTTGTGACCGACCGCCAGAATGAATAATTTCATTTTGCAGCAGGCGTGGGATTGCGTGGCGTGGCGTCCCACAGTTCTTCGAGGTTGTAGTAGGCGCGCACAGCGGGTTGCATAACATGGACCAGTATATCGCCGAGATCAACTAGTACCCACTCGCCGCTTTTTTCACCTTCGGTGCTGAGAATTTTTTCACCACTCAGTTGCAGTTGATCGACGACATGGTCGGCCAGCGCTTTGGTTTGGCGATTAGAAGTACCGCTGGCGATGATCATGCGCTCAAACAGCGGGCTACGCTTGCTGGTGTTAACGATGGTGATGTCGTTGGCTTTTTTATCTTCTAGCGCATCGACGATAATTTTGACTTTTTGTTCTACAGTTAGCATGTGGTGTACGGGTTATTGAGAATGTAATGAGCGACAGAATCTGGAACGAGGGAGCTAATGTTTTTACCGGCGACGCAGCGTTCGCGAATGTCGGTAGAAGAAATTTCTAAGGCAGGAATGCTCAGCACTACGATATGACCAGAGGGGCTTTCGTGCAGCACTTTAGGTGAAGGTGCTAAACGTGAAGTGTATTCACGCAATAACGCAGCATCAGTTTTTGCCATCAAATTTCCAAGGGGTTGTCCGGGGCGTTGCATCACCACGATGTGGGCGAGGTCAAACAATTCAGTCCAACGATGCCAAGTATGTAGTTGCGCAAAAGCATCACTACCCAGTAACAAGCAAATTGATTGATGCGAGCCTAACTCATTGCGCACTGCGGCTAGTGTGTCCACTGTGTAGCAGGCATCTTCGCGATAAATTTCGCGTTGATCCGCGAGAAAAGCAGGGTTGCTGTGTACCGCAAGCTGCACCATGTGCAAGCGGTCGCTGGCACTGGCGTGTGGCGCGCTACGATGCGGTGGCGTGCCACTTGGCAGGAAATGCACTTCGCTCAAATGACACTGTTCCTGAGCCTCAATCGCAAGACGCATGTGGCCGTTGTGAATTGGGTCGAAGGTGCCGCCGAGAATGCCGATAGGGAGAGCGTTCATTTTTATAGTGCCAAGCGGCGCATGTCAGATAAAACATGGGCGAGATAAGTGGTGAAACGCGCACCTGCAGCACCGTCGATCACGCGATGGTCGTAAGACAATGACAATGGCAACATCAAACGGGGCACGAATTCGCCGTCTTTCCAAACAGGTTTCATGCTGGAGCGCGACACACCGAGGATGGCGACTTCTGGTGCATTGATGATCGGTGTGAATGCCGTGCCACCAATGCCGCCCAAGCTGGAAATGGTGAAGCAACCGCCCTGCATATCTGCTGCGGTGATCTTTTTGTCGCGCGCTTTAGCGCTCACTTCACCCAGTTCGGTGGCCAATTGCACAATACCTTTTTGATCGACATCGCGAATCACCGGCACCATTAAACCATCTGGCGTATCCACGGCCACGCCGATATGAATGTATTTCTTCAGCACCAGATTTTCGCCACTTGCATCTAACGAAGCATTGAAGTCGGGAAAATGTTTAAGCGTGATTGCCGCCGCTTTCAGCATGAATGCCAGCGGTGTGATTTTGACATTTTGTTTGGCGTATTCCGCGCCCAACTCTTTGCGGAAGGCTTCCATCTCGCTGATATCGGCTTCTTCAAATTGCGTGACGTGAGGAATGCTTACCCAGTTGCGGTGCAGATTAGCGCCAGAGATTTTCTTGATGCGGGAAAGTGCTTTAGTCTCGATTGCGCCGAACTTGGCAAAATCGACAACAGGCATTTCCAACACTTGCAGGCCGTTGCCACCGGCACTGGTGCCGCGTGGTTGCGCTAATGATTGCTTAACAAAATTTTGTACGTCGTCTTTAGTCACGCGACCCTTTTCACCACTGCCATTCACCAAAGTGAGGTTGACACCTAATTCGCGCGCAAAGCGGCGAATAGAGGGGCTGGCATGTGCGCTAGCGGATGCGGTTTGCGCAATGGCTGTTTGAGTGACGGGTGCGGGGGTCACAGCAGGTGCAGCTTTCGCAACAGGCGCGGGGGCTGCGGTCTGTGGCGCTGCGGCTACAGGGGCAGCTTGAGTGGTGGCAGCTCCGCTCGCTTCTATCGTCATAATCAATGTGCCGTCAGAGACCTTGTCACCGACTTTGACTTTGATCTCTTTAATCACACCATCGAAAGGTGCAGGCACATCCATCGTCGCCTTGTCAGTTTCCAGCGTCAGTAGCGATTGTTCTGCTTTGACGATGTCCCCAACTTTTACAGGTACTTCAATCACCGGCACATCTTTGTAATTGCCAATGTCTGGTACTAATACATTTTTAATTTCAGCCATATTTTTCCCCTCAACTTATGTGTAGTCGGACTTTACCTCGCAGAGGTTCTTGTGCCCTTGGGCAGTCCAACGCGTCGGGTTGAAACCCGACCTACAAAACCTTGTTCATTAAACTGTGGTTGGATTCGGTTTATCAGGATTAACTTTATAAAGTTTGATCGCTTTGGTGACTTCGCTGGCAGTAATCGTGCCCTCGTCCGCCAAGGCTTTCAATGCCGCGATAACAACATAGTGGCGATCTACTTCGAAGAAAGCACGCAGTTTTTTACGCGTGTCCGAACGGCCAAAACCGTCGGTGCCAAGCGTGTTGTAGCGTGCTTTGACGAAAGGACGAATTTGGTCGGAATAGGCACGAATGTAATCGGTAGCAGAAATCACAGGTAGCTTCGCATCAAGACATTGCTCAACGTAACTGACGCGCGCTTTCGCTTCTGGGTGCAGTGTGTTCCAACGCTCACAATCCAAACCTTCGCGGCGCAACTCGTTGAAACTGGTGACGCTCCACACATCAGAGGCGATGCCAAAATCTTTCTCCAATAATTCGCCAGCGGCGATCACTTCACGCAAGATCGTACCGCTACCGAGTAACTGAACCTTGGTTTTTGCTTTCGCTTTACTAGCGCTAAATTTATACATGCCCTTGAGAATGCCTTCTTCCGCGCCCTTCGGCATGGCAGGGTGAGCGTAGTTCTCGTTCATTACGGTGAGGTAGTAGAACACGTCTTCTTGGTCTTGATACATGCGGCGCATACCGTCATGCACGATCACCGCAAGCTCATAGGCAAAGGTTGGGTCGTAAGAAATGCAGTTTGGAATGGTCGCTGCCATCAAATGACTGTGGCCATCTTGATGTTGCAAGCCTTCGCCGTTCAACGTGGTACGGCCCGCAGTGCCGCCGACGAGGAAGCCGCGTGCGCGCAAATCGCCCGCAGCCCAAGCCATGTCGCCGATACGCTGGAAGCCGAACATCGAGTAGTAAATGTAGAACGGAATCATCGCTACGCCGTGGTTAGCATATGCAGTGGCAGCGGCGATCCAGTCGGCCATGCCGCCGGCTTCGTTAATGCCTTCCTGCAAAATCTGGCCGGTCACAGATTCTTTGTAGAACATCAGTTGGTCAGCGTCTTGTGGTGTGTAGAGTTGACCGACCTGCGAGAAGATGCCGAGCTGACGGAACATGCCCTCCATGCCGAAAGTACGCGACTCATCCGGTACGATTGGCACGATTTTTTTACCGATATTGGGGTCTTTTACCAGCACGCCGAGCAAACGTACGAACGCCATCGTGGTAGAAATTTCGCGATCATCCGTGCCTTTCAGCATCGCGTCGAACGCTTCCAAGCCAGGAATGTCTAGTGACTTAACAATCGGTTGGCGAGCGGGAATCGAACCCATCGCCGCACCGCGCTCACGCAGATATTTCATCTCTTGACTGTCTTCGGCTGGGCGCACGAAGGGCAGCTCGGCTAATTTGTCGTCTGGCACTGGGATGTTGAAGCGGTCGCGGAAAGCGCGCAAATCTTCGCCGCCCATTTTCTTTTGCTGGTGCGTTGGGTTTTGTGCTTCGCCCGATGAACCCATGCCGTAACCTTTAACGGTTTTAGCAAGAATCACGGTTGGTTGGCCTTTGTGATTATTCGCTGCTGTGTAAGCCGCGAATACTTTATGTGGATCATGGCCGCCGCGATTCAAGCGCCATACTTCATCATCCGACATGTCGGCAACAAGTTCTAACAACTCAGGATATTTGCCGAAGAAATGCTGACGCACATACGCGCCATCTTTGGATTTATACGTTTGGTATTCGCCGTCAACAACCTCTTCCATCCGCTTCAGTAACAAACCGGTTTTGTCTTTAGCTAATAGGCGATCCCACTTGCCACCCCAGATCACTTTAATCACGTTCCAACCAGCACCACGGAACACGCCTTCCAATTC
>JAUYFR010000145.1 GCA_030690855.1 Gallionellaceae bacterium | reverse complement strand
GCTGAATTTGATCGAGTGCTGGGTGGCGGCTTGGTTGAAGGTGGCGTAGTACTGATTGGGGGCGATCCTGGCATTGGTAAGTCCACTTTGTTATTACAAGCGCTGGCTCATCTCTCACAGACAAAAAAAGTGTTGTACGTGAGCGGTGAAGAATCTGCACAGCAGATTGCCTTGCGCGCACATCGTCTTGCGTTAGATGCGAAATCGGTTAATTTATTACCTGAAATTCAGCTCGAAAAAATTCAGGCGACCGTGGCGCATGAAAAGCCAGACGTGGTGGTGATCGATTCGATTCAAACGGTGTATTCAGAGCAACTGACCTCTGCACCCGGCTCGGTGGCGCAGGTGCGCGAGTGTGCGGCGCAGCTCACACGTTTGGCAAAGAGTAGCGGCGTAACGATTATTCTAGTAGGTCATGTTACGAAAGAAGGCGCGCTGGCGGGCCCCCGTGTTCTCGAACATATCGTCGATACCGTGTTGTATTTTGAGGGAGATACTCATTCCAGTTTTCGTTTGATACGCGCATTTAAAAATCGCTTCGGCGCGGTGAATGAGCTCGGTGTATTTGCGATGACGGAAAAGGGCCTGCGTGAAGTGAGCAATCCGTCGGCATTATTTTTATCGCAACACGGCGCGCAGGTGGCAGGCTCGTGTGTGATGGTGACGCAAGAAGGTACGCGACCACTGCTGGTGGAAATTCAAGCGCTACTCGACGAAGCGCATTCGCCTAGCCCACGACGACTATCTTTGGGGCTAGAGCAAAATCGGCTTGCGATGTTGTTGGCGGTGTTGCATCGTCATGCTGGCATAGCGTGCTTTGATCAAGATGTTTTCATCAACGCGGTAGGTGGTGTGAAAATTACTGAACCGGGGGCAGACTTGGCGGTGTTACTGGCGATTGTTTCGAGCTTGCGTGACAAACCATTACCAGAAAAAATGGTGGTGTTCGGTGAGGTGGGTTTGGCGGGTGAGATTCGTCCTGTGCAGCGCGGCCAAGAGCGCTTGAAAGAGGCAGCTAAGTTGGGTTTTACCCATGCGATTATTCCTAAAGCAAATGCGCCTAAACATAAGATTGAGGGCATGGAAATTATCGCGGTGGAGAGGGTGGGCGATGCTGTTGCAAAGATTCGATAACTATATGATTTATTTGACTTATTTTAATTTTTGCTAATGAGCTCTAATCGTTGGCTTGCGGGCAATAGTGAGCAGGGTTTCACGCTAAATCGTGCGGTACTTCCTCTTGTTTTTAAAGTCACTTCTCTGCCTGAATCGTGCGCGCTGTGGTGATAAAAAGTAGCGCATGGCTACCGCCGCGAATGTCGGCATGCACACCCTCAATGAGTGGCGGATTAGTGGCCGTCGTGGCATCCCACTGAATCACAAAATTCGCCCCCGATCCTCCCTCGGTTTCTTTACGCTCAACAAATAATTCAAGCGTACCCATTGCATTAACCACCGCTGCCTTTGGGAGATATTCTTTGAGCAACCTTCCGTCCGTGCTGTAGTAGCGCGCAGACGAAATTCGGATCGGCGTTTTCAGGCTGGTATTGCGAATGCTCACTAGCGCTGAGACAAGTGTTTTAGCAGGAGCTTTGTCATTGCCGATGCGATCTCCGTGCCAGATATGCGAGTAAATCGGCAGATAGAGTGTTTGCCCTTGCGAGATTTCATCTCCAGCAAATACGCTTGAACAAGTGAGTAGTGCGCTAGCGAACAGGGCGAGTAAATATTTTTTCATGGGGCGGCTCCATCTGATTATGAACGCATCATCCGATATTGTTTTCGCTGGGTCAATTAGGTTTTGCGTTGATGAATTCATGGCAAGAATAAGTTAGAAGAGTTAAAGTTCTGTTCAAAATAATGGCGGGGAGTTGAGATGGGATTTTTACTATTCGCGTTGGTGTTGGCTGCGTTCATGGTGCTGGCCTTTTATAGAGCATCAATCACCAGTTGGGTTTTGGCTGCAGTGGTCTTTGTGCCACTCATTGCGATGCAAAGTCGCATTTCTGATGCAGTTCTGCAATTTATTCTTCTTTCACTGCTGTTTGGCATACTCATCTTTAGTATTCCTTACTTGCGTCGCGAATTAGTGAGCCGTGTCGCACTCCAATTTTTCCGCAAAATTCTTCCACCTGTTTCGCAAACTGAACAAGAAGCGTTAGATGCCGGCACAGTGTGGTGGGATGGTGAGTTGTTTAGTGGCAATCCACATTGGAGCAAATTATTAAAATTACCCAAGCCTTCGTTAACAAAAGAAGAGCAATCTTTTTTAGATAATGAGGTAGAGCAGTTATGCGCCATGATCGACGATTGGGACGTGACTCATGTTCGTCAAGATTTGACGCCGAAAGCGTGGCAATTCATTAAAGAAAAAGGTTTCTTCGGCATGATTATTCCGAAGGAATACGGTGGCCTACAATTCTCTGCACAAGCTCATTCGGCAGTGGTGACTAAAGTTGCATCCCGCAGTGGTACAGCGGCGGTCACGGTGATGGTGCCTAACTCTTTAGGCCCCGCTGAATTGTTATTGCACTACGGCACGCAAGCGCAAAAAGATAAATATTTGCGTCGTTTAGCCAAGGGTGAAGAAGTACCCTGCTTTGCCTTGACTGGCCCCTTCGCGGGTTCGGATGCGGGTTCAATTCCTGATGTGGGCATTGTCTGTCGTGCTGAATTTAACGGCCAAGTCGATGTGCTGGGAGTACGCGTCACTTGGGAAAAACGTTACATCACGTTAGCACCGATTGCGACCTTGCTAGGATTGGCATTCAAACTATACGACCCTGAAAAACTATTGAGCGAACAGGTCGCACGCGGCATTACGCTGGCGCTGATTCCTACCGACACACCAGGGGTGAACGTAGGACGCAGGCACTTCCCACTTAACTCTGCATTTTTGAATGGCCCGACCACTGGCAAAGATGTGTTCATTCCAATGGAATACATCATTGGTGGCGAAGAGCGCATCGGCCAAGGTTGGCGCATGCTGATGGAATGTTTGGCGGCAGGGCGCTCTATTTCGCTGCCGGCGAGCGCAACGGGTGGCTCTAAGTTGGCGGCGCGCACCAGTGGCGCGTATGGACGAGTGCGTAAACAATTCCACATGCCTATTGGTAAGTTTGAGGGGGCCGAAGAAGCACTTGCACGCATTGCGGGTAATTTATATGTGATGGAGGCAGCGCGAATTCTCACCGCACAGGCGGTTGATCTCGGTGAAAAACCTTCGGTGATTTCTGCCATCGTTAAATATCACTGCACCGAACGCGGACGCTCCATCATCAACGATGCGATGGACGTGCATGGTGGCAAGGGAATTTGCATGGGACCAGATAATTATCTGGCGCGCTTTTACCAACAGACGCCAATTGGCATCACCGTCGAGGGCGCAAACATTCTCACGCGCAGTTTAATTATTTTTGGACAAGGTGCCGTGCGCGCTCATCCCTATGTGTTGAAGGAAATTAAAGCAGCGCATGACACCGACAAAAAGCGCGCCGTATTTGATTTTGATGATGCACTGTTTGGGCATATCAGCT
>JAUYFR010000144.1 GCA_030690855.1 Gallionellaceae bacterium | reverse complement strand
TTAAACGCAAACCTGAGTCACCGGCTTCAGCAATGCAAGGGCCGCCGGTTTTTTTCGATGGCACTCTGACGCCCGACGGTTATTCGGTCAATACACAACAGCCACCTTATCAGCCTTCAGGTATTCCGCCTGCTAAGGGCGGCGACCTGCAACTTGCCGATGCCGCCAAAAACCCCTTGCCTCCACAAACCAATAAAACGATTGGCGATACCTTGTCCGCCAAAGGCATCTCATGGGCATGGTATGCAGGCGCCTGGGACCTTGCAACGGCGGATGGCAGGCAAGCGCCGGACATCAAACGTAGCGTGATCTATACCAACAAACCAGGTGCGCAAAACTTCCAGGCGCATCATCAGCCGTTTAACTACTACGCGCGTTTCGCACCGGGCAAGGCCGACCGCGAGCAACATCTGAAAGACGGCGATGCGTTTATAGAAGCCATCACGTCCGGCACGTTGCCGCAGGTTGCTTTCTACAAACCCAACGGTAACTTGAATGAACATCCCGGTTATACCGATGTGTTATCCGGTGACCAGCATATCCATAGCCTGCTTGAGCGCATACGCCAAAGCCCGCAATGGTTGAAAACTGCCGTTATCGTCACTTATGATGAGAATGGCGGATTCTGGGATCATGTCACGCCACCGCAAGGCGACCGCTGGGGACCAGGAACGCGCATTCCGGCAATCATTATTTCGCCGTATGCCAAACATGGGTTTATCGACCACAACGCTTATGACACCACGTCGATCATCAAATTTATTACCCGCCGTTTTGGGCTAGAACCATTGCCCGGCGTAAGGGCCAATGCTGGCGATTTGATGGATGCTTTTGATTTTAAATAGGTTAAATAAAATAACTGGGGCAGAGCAAATACACAGCAGATTTGTGTAGGGACTAGCTATAAATAGGAGCGGGCATTGACATCTATTGAAGCTACAAGTGCCGATAACGCAAACTCCAGCCAACCAAAGCCGATTCTTTCTTGCTCAAGACGCAGATTTTTGCGTATCCGATTGTCCCGCAAATCATCGTAGAGCGCTCTTTCCTCATGATTCAATCTGGACAAGTCGCGTAACTCCTGTTTTTTTTCTTCACCCCAATGTGCTTCAAACGCTAACAAAGTGTTGCGATCCATCAGAAATGACTGCACATGCTCGAACTGGCTGCGGAACTGGTCAAGAATGGCAAAACCGTGGCTATCAATATCACCCCAGTAGTGAATACGGCAGTGTGCAAGCCATTTGGCCTTGCTTAACATTTCAAATCCATAGCCCGCACCAAAGATAACCAGACTGTCCTTGACCTCTGGAAAAGCCAAAAAGTTGATTTCATTCTCGGTGATGAACACGCGCGCGACCTTGAGTTCAAGTAGGGCAAAGCTCTCGGCATCAAGAGTGATGTCCTGCATCGGCTTATCCGACAGCAGGGTATGCCCAGGGTCAAGAACACGAAAGCGAATGCGCACCGGTTTGTCGCGAAATCCATAGCGTTTGGCAAATTGACTTACCCCTGATGCTGCCTGATCGATTGCCTCGGACGCTAAGACGATATCCAGTAATTCCGCGAGTACGCCGCGATGGGCTTCGATGAACTTGCTGTGTATGCCGGGAATGTCCACCTGCCTAAGATACACATTAGGGCGCGGATGAGCCGACAACCAAGCAACGATTTCCAGCAGCAAGCTCCAGACCTCAAAAAGCTCCAGAGCCCGCAACGGCCGTTTAGCTAGCCACGCCAACAATTGGGGTTGGCGCTTGCCGGTCACGGCAATCAACGTGGTGAAGCGGGCGACGTCCCGCCGCTTGCCGATCAGCGCCACCGCGTCTTCGAAGCTGTCGATCCATGCCTCATCAGGTATCTCATTTGCGCCGAACACCCGATGCTTGAATTCCCGCGTCTCCACCCGGAAGTAAGGCATTTTCCGAAGCTCGCTGATCCAAGCACGCACCTCGTCAAAGCGGGATGCCATCTCGGCCGACGTAGGGCATTTGAGCGCAAAACGCTTCGGAAATAGCGGCTCGCCGGTAATAAGACCGGCAAGCAATTCGCCTTTATCCCACAACTTGTGTATTTGATCCTGCAAGTCAGCCGGCGCGGTCCACGACGATTTTGTCATCCTGTCCTTGCTTTCTCGGCGCGGTATTCCTCAATCGAGAGATTGCGGATTTTGGAGGCGCGGCCGTCTTCATTTTGGACAAATCCCACGCTTGAAACGAAAGGTTCGATGATATGGATTTTCTGTAAGGGCGTGACAATCAGAAGCTGCAAATTAAGTTGGGCAAACAGCCGCAAGCCGTATTGCGCCGACTCGTCCGATCCGCGCCCGAAGGCTTCGTCGATCACCACGAAACGGAAAGAGCGTGAACGGACCGCTCCCCATTCAAGACCGAACTGATAAGCCAAGCTTGCAGCCAGGATGGTGTAAGCCAGTTTCTCTTTTTGACCTCCCGATTTGCCGCCCGAGTCGGAATAATGCTCATGTTCGCTGCCGTCCTCGCGCCAGCGCTCGCTGGCGGCAAACACAAACCAGTTACGCACATCGGTAACCTTGACGGTCCAGCGTCGATCTTGCTCGGATTGTCCTTCCCGACCGCGAAAGCGCTCGATGATCTGTTTGACTTGCAGGAACTTAACTTCGGAATATTGGCTATCGTCAGAGCCGGTCAGCGCCCCTTCGGTACAGGCGCGTAGTTCGGTCTGAAAATCGCGGATGTCGGCATCCGGCGTCGGCTGGGCTTCCAGCACGATATAGCGGCCAGTGTTGTAATCGATCTGGGTCAGCGATTCGTTGATACGGGCGATATTCTCCTTAATGGTTTCCCTCTCGCAGGCCAGCTGACCGTTGAAGTTCGCTATCTCGTTGATGGTATTCTCGTTCAGCAGCTCCTTGAAACGTGCTTCAAAACGCGGCAGGTCGTCGGCCTGTAGTTTATCGAGCATGTTTTGGTATTCAAACCCCGCTTCGATATTGGCATCGACTTCTGCGGTTTCCAGTTTGAATTCTTCTTTGTAGGCCGACATCGTATGGATGATTTTGTCGCGCAGGGGTTTGAGTTTCCGTTCCTCGGCATTGATTTTTGTCTGCAACCAATCACGCAGCTCGCGTTCGCGGTTATCGCAAGATTCGACACTAAGTTGATGTTCGCCCAATGCCTCACCGCGTATTGCGTTAAGCCGTTCAAAATAAGCAGCATAAATCGCTACCGAACTATCAATCAGCGCCAGAGTCTGCCCGCGTAAACTTTCGGCCGCTTCGCGCTTGGCTTGGGTAGCCCCAAGTTCCTGGGTTTTTTGGGCAATTTTTTTCTCGGTGTCGGCGAGTTCACTATGAATTTTTTTCAGCCGCTCGGTCAGTTGCTTCAATACA